>JANOUF010000104.1:0-4293 GCA_031416685.1 Bdellovibrionales bacterium | reverse complement strand
GTATTCTGGAAACATGCCGAGGCTCTTGCGGACAATCTGCAACGTGTTCGGTATGTATTTCAAGTAACGAGTATCTTGGCGAAGATTGAAGAAGCTCGAAAAACTTCCGCACGCTTTAAAACTACGCTGAATTGTTTGCAGCTCGTACATTCGGTCAAAATGGTCACGCGAGAACTTCGGCAGATCAAATTTCTTTGCGAACTGCTCTCTCTCACTGAGGTAGTAATTCAAAAGTTCTTTCGCCATACCATCATCAATTCTTACGTACGAATCTCGAAGAAGGCTCACGAGGTCGTATTGAATCGGGCCCATCCGTGCATCTTGAAAATCAATTACGCGAACTTTACCAAGCTTGAGCATTACGTTTCGCGAGTGATAGTCGCGGTGAGCGATAAATTTCGGCTCCTCGTGCAAGATTGTGCAAATTTGTGTAAAGACATCGTCGAGAGCTTTTGATTGAGAGTCAGTCAAACTGATGCCGCAAAGTTGTGTCATCAAATGCGTGCGACCGTAGTTCATTTCCCAGAGAAGTTTTTCGATGTCGAATGAAACGCCGAAGGCAACGCAGTTTGTGCGGTCGTAAGTTGCGGGATAGTGCATTTTAATGAGTTCGTCGATTGTCTTTTTATAGAAGGGAATCGAAGTCTGCTGATCTTGGTTTTCCCAGAACTTCCGCTCAAGAGTTAAGTCGCCAAGATCTTCGAGAAGAACTAAACCTTGCTCAGGTGATTTTGCGATAACGCGCGGAACATTTACGTCGTGTTTTTCGAAGTGATCGCGAACGCTTAAGAATGGATACTTGCCATCATCAACAAATGGTTCCCAAACCATGAGAACGGAACTTTCGTCGTTAGCTACGATTCGATAATAGCGGCGGGAAGAAGCGTCACCTGCGAGTTGATAGATCTCGAAGTTTTTTGTGCGCAGTGCTTGCGAAAGAAAACCTTCGAAAGACGCGCGAGTGTTGGCGCTGACTTGGTTCATGCTGGTTCCCGGTCCCTGTCCAATGGTCCAGTGGTTAAAAAGCTCTCTGAAACAAAATTGTCGCAAAGAACCTTCTAACTCGCAATCCTCTCAGGTCTAGATCAATGGAATGTAGGCTGATCCTCATCGAGAAACTTCGCATGAAACGGAACATAGCGAGTGTCTGGCGCAACACTATCAGCGCCATCGATCACAATTCGCACAGCTTTCTTAACTGAAGCCGCGTCAGTGTCTTGCGGATTCCACGGAATGCGAACCTGCATCAACTGTTGAACTAAATTTTTGTCGAGTTTGCCATCGATGATAAGGTCTTCGATTAATGAAGTTGTACAGGCAAGCACCACAGGTTGATCTTCATCAGGTTGCAAGCGGAGGAACTCTGCTAATTGTGCCTGTTGCTCCATGCCCAAATTCGAAATCTCTTCTACGAAAATGGTGATCGAACCTAATTCACGAATCGAAATTACTGAAGACAATGATTCAGCAGGCAAATCTTTTAATGCTAAGAATGCAACACGGCCTGAGCGCACATGTACATCGATGCCTAAACGTTGAAACGGAAAGCCGGGCTTAGCAAGAACCAACGTCGATACAACTGTTGCCTTCGGTGATGGCAACACAGTCCATGGATCATCCATCAAACGAGCTGGACGAAGTGGCACAACGTTTTTCTTGTTGTCTTGAAGAATCAAATTTTCTTCCGCACGCTGAAGGATCGCGGGCTTTTGTTTTTTATCTCCAGACACTTCTTCCTCCAACATCGCAACAGCGAATCCAGCCAAATCAAGAAGGCGGTCATTTTCATTTCCATTAATGCCGCTAACAACTGCGAGGCCCGCAAACACACCTTCGTTATGAACCGCAAAGCCCATACGCTTACCGTTCACGTCGCGAACGAAAAGCGAGTGGCCATTACGCATGTCACGTAAACCTTCGCCATCCCATTCGGTCGAAACGAGATCGGTCTCCGCTAAGAACGTGAGTCCGCAGTTGAATTGGCCCAAAAAGATTTTCTCTAAACGCTGAATAAGTGATTCCATGGATCGGGTATATTTCAAAGGCCGTGCCCGTTTTACGGCGAGTGTATTCGAGCTGAAAGGGGGTCGAGTGTTGGGTTCCTGTCGTATGGGAAAAAAGTGCAGGAAAGCTGGAGTTCGACTTAAAACGTGTAAGCGAGCGAAATTCCAACGATTGAGCTAGACACGCCTATTACCGGAACATCAAAACCTTGGCTCTTATCCATGGCTTCATTCCAAACGTTATCGTCTTCAGTGATTGCGCGAACGAAGAATCGAAACGCCCAGTCTTCTTTGAAATACTTGTGATAGCCGAGGCTAATCGCCCAATTCATGCTTGAGCGAGCCATCGAGCCGCCGCTTGCAGGCGATGACCACGAGAGCCAGCTATACATAAGAGCTGGTGCAAGCATTGCTGTGAAAGAGCCAATCGAGGTATCAAGCGTACCCTCTGGCCCAACGCCGGCACCGATGCGGAAAACCTGGAAATCGGTATCAGCGAAATAAGCCGCAGTGGAGTTGATCTGGAAGTTATAAAAAGCAAAGCTAAATACTGGAACGAATTGCCAATGGAAATGAAAGTCAGTCCGTTCTGGAGGATTCAACACTGTAAGTGTTAGGGCATCGAGATACTTTGTGAAACTCGAGATCCCGCCGCTTTCTTCTTTTCTCTTAACTTCTAATTCTGGACGATCTTGAAGCTGAATGTGGCCATAGCTACCAGTGAGATCGAGTGCAACGGTGTTGGGAAGATATTTTTGCGCTCGTTCTTTGAGCGTTAGTGCTTCTGCCTGAACAGAGAGCATCAAGAGAAAACATACGGTAAAATACTTGTTTCTCATTGGGGAATTGGTTTGCCCGTCTTCTTCACGTGCTCTTCGTTAATTGCGACGCCTAGGTGATAATAGAATCCCGCAATCGGAGTTATGTTGTCTCCCCAACCTTTCATTCCGTCGATATTGAAGTAGCTATTTCTCAAGAGGAGAATTCTCTGCCTTAAAAGGTCGTCAATGAGTTTGGCAATTGATGTCTTAAGCTTTCGAAGAGCTGAAGGGTCTAACTTCGACAGTGCTTGTTCTTTCGAAACGAAATTTTGCACAACTTCGATGGTTAAGCCAGCATCGTTAATCCCTCTTAAAGCGGCACTTCCTCGCGCAAAGCGAACGTTGAATTCTTCATTGTCGACAGCAAACGTTTGAACGGGATTCTCATCTTGCCCCCACTCCATCTCGGCATAAATTTGTCCGAGATATTTTGATGCACGCAAGTGACTAGCCTGAATTCTATTTTTCTCAGGGAATACTACAGCTCTTGTATCGCCGAGCTTCAAAAGCTGACGAGTGACAATGATGTATTCTTCGAGCAGCACCTGTGCGGATTGAGTGTCTTTTGAACGCGTTTTGAGATTTTGCGGCAACGTCGGCTCGAGTTTTTTATTTTGCACCGAGAAGCCAGTCAGGTCGATCGACTGAGTGTGAAGCTCTATCTCAATTTTCTCAGCGCGAGCAATACCTTCAGAATACACAAGAACTTCAGAATCTTTGCGCTTACCTTGCTGGCAGCCAGACAAAAACGCAGCAATAGCTACGAGTGCGATAAAAAGCTGAATTGATAGCCGCTGTGACATGTTCCACCTACGTTCGGCGAACAATTTAACATTAAATCACGGGATTATTTGGAAGAGTAAGGATGGCAGCACGAATTACAGGAGTGAAAAGAACTTCGACACTAAAAGTTTTGAGAGAAAGACCCGGATAAGAATTAAAACGAGCGCTTACGACGATGCTTGCGCGCAACGAGGTCTTTGATGTCTAAAAGGCTTACGTCTACGCCGCGCATATCGATGCTGAAGCGGCGGAAACCGAGATCACGAGAATGCTGCATTTGCTTTTTGCGCTCTTGATCGAGCTTGGAGATGTAATGGAAATCTTGGCGAACACCAAGGCAAAGGTAACGAACGCCGCTGGCAACTTCGATATGAACTTCCTCGACGTGCTCCCACAAGATTTTGCCTACGCCTAAGCGCTCATCGGAGATACCGAGATCGTCGACCAATACTTTTGGTCGGTTGTATGAGTTTGCTTTTCCGACAACGGCAATAGCTCCGCCTAATAGTAAAAGGCCAACTGCAGCGTTCGGGTTGTGAAGGAATTCGTAAGCGTAGTACGCGCCACCGAGCATAAGCGCGGTAAAGAAGAGCGTTCCAATGTCAGTTCTTGGCGTATCACTGTAGTACATTTTTGATCCCAACCCCTGACCCTCAATCATTGCAATCTTTGAACCTGGTTATAAG
>JANOUF010000103.1:0-2693 GCA_031416685.1 Bdellovibrionales bacterium | reverse complement strand
TAGCATTGAGCGTGCAATTGAAGAACAAAACGCAAGTTTAAATCCGTCGCGGAGGCAGCCATGATTCGCCTAGGTCAGATTTTTTGCGTTTTGATACTCTTCTCTCTATTTTGTGCCACCGATGCGCGCGCAGCACTCTCGTGCCGTGATAATTTCGGTCGAGACCTTTTACCATTAGAGGCGAAGGTCGCCGCAAATCCAAAAGCTGCACTCGGAGAATTACTCGATTTAGATTTCAAGGGTATTCGAAATTCGTTTCTCAACCCCTTGGATAAGATTCGGGCGACTCGCGCACAAAGACGTTTAAACAAAATAAAGTTGGAAAAGTCTTTCACTAAAGAAAAAATTGAGCAAATCGTGGCCGATCTATTCACGGCTCGTTACGGTGATCCAAATAAATACGACATGCTTTTCAAAAAAGACAAGGCGAGATTTCAACGTCGCCTCGTCGACCTAGCTCAACAAGAGATGGCCGCTAACGGGCTCGTTCGATACTTCTCAGATCGCAACTTGCTTCTAGCTAAAGGAAATATTCTTGAGAAAGTTCGCGGGATCATGAAATCGACCGAATTTGACGTTGTCATGTCAACCTCATCATTTTTATCGATTTTGAGTGGAACCCCGATCTTACGGATTCCAAACTTAAATCTGTTACGCATTTCGAAAGTTGATCTCGAAGTTCTTCTTGTAAAGGGGATTGAGAGCAAAGAAGGAAATGAGATAGTAAAGAGACTTTTGCCTAAGGGTAAACGGGATTTCCGCTACGGAATATTCCGTCGCTCGTTCAATGTTCTCGCATTCTTTATAGCGATGGGCATGATCACCGAAAAAACTTGGAGTGATCAGGAAGAAGAGGCGCTTAAGAATGGTCAAGAATTTGTTGATGCCGTTTCAGGTCGCGCAGACGACATGAACGAAGCGCTGGAACATTTCCGAAATTCTGATGACATTCAGTTTGAAGAAGTGAGCAAGCTCTACACTCAAACAAAGGGTCACGCGCCGGAAGGTGCCGACTTAGAGTATATTTGCTCAAGAACCAAGGCGGCGCGTGCCTGCATAGGCGCAAACTAGATTTGAGCTTTGAGGACTGCCTGAATAAAGACTTTTGAAGCGACACTTTTTTGTCGGTCTTGTCTGTAACACAAATAGAGTTCATCTGAAAAAACAGGAAGCTTGCTCGAAACAAGTTTCAGATCAAATCTCGCAGCTACTCTCTCAGGCAAAAGCCCAATCCCACAACCACTTGCCACAAGATTGGCGGCCACTTCTAAATTGGAAGTTGAAATTTGACGACGAAATTCGATTTTGCCTTTTGTTTTCTTCATGAGCGACTGGCTTTGGAGCATCGACGGATCACAAATCAAAACATCTGGAGTTTCTGTTTTGCCTTGGTAGAAGCCAACTTTATCTTCGGCTAGTTTTCTAAGAACGAGATCGGGATGCGGGCGCGGATTAATCACCAAACCGAAATCCACCTTGCCGGATACAACACCTTCTAAAACTTCGCGCGAAAGGCCATGAACAAGGGAAATGCTGATAAGGTCATTGTCTTTCAAAAACCGCGGCAGAAACTTACCAAATGAATACTGGGCAACGGACGGGTGAGCACCAATAATCAAGTGACCTTGTGGTAGCGTTTCTGACCCTTTCACTTCGTTCATGATGAATTGCCACGAGCTGATAAGCTCAGCCGCGCGGGTCTTTAGCATTTCACCTGCTCGAGTCAGTTCCACACCACGCTTTTGTCGAATGAGTAGGGGAACGCTGCTTGCGTCTTCAAGGCGCTTTACCGCTTGAGAAAGAGTGGGTTGGCCAACACCCAGTCGCTCGCTTGCGCGAGAGAGGTTGCCGGTTTCAGCGATCACTAGGAAATATTTGAGGTCTTGGAATTGAGGTATCATCTAAATAGATTATATCCATCAATTCTATTAAGTTCAATGATAGATAAGGTACTTGTTACCTTTTGGTCTAGCGCCGCATTAAAACCAATGCGCTGCTATACCAAAAGGTAACAAGTACCTTTTGAGCAAAGGAGATTTATGCAGGTTGCGAATCCGAAATTGACCAGAAGAAAGCTATTGTCGGCATCCGCGGTTACTGTGAGTGCCGCATCTTTTATTGCGTTGCCTAAAATAGCTGAAGCAGCCCTTAATTGCGGGATGCCGACGCCTCCGCAAACTGAAGGACCGTTCTATCCAATCCATGATCAGATGGATACAGACAATGACTTAACCACCATTGTAGGAGCTCGGGCCAACGCACGAGGGCAGTTAATCTATGTCATGGGTCAAGTCGTCGATCAAAACTGCAATGTCATCCCAAACGCACTCGTTGAAATTTGGCAGGCTTGTGTAACCGGAAAATATAATCACGAAAATGATCCGAACCCAGCGCCCGTTGATCCCAATTTTCAATACTGGGGTAAATGTATTACTGACGAAAAAGGTCGTTACATTTTTCGCACAATCATACCGGGAGAATATCCCGCCGATCGTGATTGGGTGCGACCTCCTCACATCCACTTTAAAATTACAAAGCGAGGCTTTCACGAACTCACAACGCAGATGTACTTTGCGGGGCACAAATTAAATTCGGCAGATCGGATTTTAAAAAGTCTGAGTCCTGCCGATCGAGATAGCGTCATCGTCGAATTTCAACGACCGAATTCACGCAAATATGAACCGGAGTCGGGC
>JANOUF010000102.1:0-3831 GCA_031416685.1 Bdellovibrionales bacterium | reverse complement strand
CCGCCAAGGTGGCTGCGACACACGCTTGCTCTTGCCGGTGCGGCTGGTGTTTTTACTGAATGGGGTACAGTTGTCGGTCAAGAACCTGCGACCGCATTATTAGTTTTTCTTGCGGCGCTTAAAACACTCGAGTCGGGCCGCTACCGAGATGCCATGTTGATTATTTTTACGAGCTACTTCTTGTTAATGGCATATCTGCTCGTAAATCAAGATCTCCATGCTACTCTCTATATGGCCGTCGATGTGATTTTGATCACGTCTCTCCTTTTCCAGCTGCATAAGTCGGATCGTCGTTCTTCATTTCGCTCTATGCGACCAGCTATGCGTTTGTTGGGGGCGGCACTTCCTGTTTGGATATTCCTTTTCGTTTTATTTCCTCGATTCTCGACTGGATTCTGGAGTTTAAAAGCGAAAGTAGCATCGGCCTCTGGGTTTTCCGACACACTTGATCCGGGATCTGTTCAGAGGCTCCTACAATCCAGTGATCCCGCGTTTCGTGTAAGTTTCACGAATGAGTTTCGGCCGACTTCCTACGAAATGTATTGGCGAGGTGCCGTTCTACACAAAGCTGAAGGCGGCTTACGCTGGAGCCGAGATGGTTACGAAAAACTACCAATGCAGCAAAGTATAGGCACCGCTAGCAATACCGGCGTCACTCAGGAGATCTACCTTGAACCTTCCTTCCGAAAGTGGCTCTTTGCCTTCGACTTCCCTTTATCTATAGATTTTGAGGACGAAACAAAAAACTCGCAAACGCGCGAGCGAGCGGGAAATATTTTTGAAACCACTCGCGACGTTGGCTCGCGTGTCGTGTATCAGGCCTATTCGAGTCTCGTTTTTCCGAAGCAACCAATGACCGACGATGTGCGAACTGCATTTTTGCAAGTTCCTGAAGACATTTCGCCAAAGGTCATTGGATTGGCTTCGCGACTTCGCAGTGAATCTGACGGAACTGCCGTTGGCGTACGCGAAAGAATTTTGCGCTATCTTGAAGAAGAAGGATTTGTTTACACAAAAGAACCAGGTGCCATGCAAAATGGAACTTTAGATGAGTTTCTCTTCACTACCAAACGTGGGTTTTGCGAGCACTATGCTGGAGCAGTTGCGACTTTGATGAGACTTGCGGGAATTCCATCGCGAGTGGTCGTTGGATTTCTTGGTGGTCAAGTGAACACGTTCGGCAGTTTCGTTTTGGTTCGAAACCTTGACGCTCACGCATGGACCGAATTTTGGAATGAGCGAAATGAAAAATGGACTCGCATTGATGCAACCTCCGTTGTCGCTCCCCTTCGCGCGCGACTTGGTGCTGAATTCTTTAATGAAGGACAAGACCAATCGGCTTTTAGAAGCTCACCTTTGTATCGCTGGCAAAGACAGTTTGCACAAGCGTGGGATGCAGCAGCGATGCGCTGGAACAGTTTCCTCCTCGGCTACGACTTCGATTATCAACAGGCGCTCTTGCAGCGCGCAGGTTTGTACGCAGCAAATCGTTGGATCTTCTTTGTCTGGGCCACTGTTTCCATCGTTGCTTTCATAATCATGATGCAAGTTGTGTTACGCAGACGCGCAAAAAAAGAAGAGCCGCTCCTTGCCGCCTACCACGCGCTTTGCACAAAGATGGAAAAAGCAGGTGTGCGCCGTGCGCAGACCGAGGGCGCGGCTACATATTTTGGGCGCGTGCGCTCAGTCTTACCTGAAAAGGCCGATGAGTTCGCTGTGCTCGAAGAAAGCTTCGTGAGTTTACGTTATGGTCCGCCATTACCTGGTGCGGAGCAAAAGCGGCGCTTGCGGGAGTTTAAGTCGAGGGTGCGGCGGTTGAGTTTGTAGGGTGCGGTTGTCGTTGTCGGTTTTTGACCGCGGTCGAGTTTTTTTCGGTTAGCGGTTCTCGCTGAGTTTCAAAATATAACATGAGTGACGTTTTCATTTTAATTATGGGAGACCGTTGGGGTTCCGATAATTAAAAAAATTGAAAACTTTGGTTGTGGCTTAGGTCGGTTCGCTTTTTGGAATTGAATTGTTAAGTTGCAATCTCGGTCTTAATTTAATCGTGGGCCGCTGGGGCGATCCCACAATTAAATTAAGACACTCGAGTTGGCTTTTGTTTGGGTCAAAGTTTTTTGGAAGTAGGCATGCGTGGCTCTGTGGGCGATCGGTGACTTGGTTGTTCGTGATGATTTGGATAGTGTGCGGTGATTTGGTAAAAATAGTTTTCCGATAGGAAATCGACTGTCCGTAAATGAATTTCTGAATGTTGTTTAATCTTCTAAGCTTCACTTGAATCGAGTCCAATTTTTGCATTTCTGTTTTGAATGGAAATTTTGATTTTCGTTCATTATGAACGAATCTCGGCGCACGAAAAACCGTGTGGTAAAAGATTTTTGGGCGAATTATGCTCGTAAAATAAGAGGAGAAAATATGAACTACGAATTGAAGCAACTGCGTGCGTTGGCTCGCGAAGTGGCGGCTCGTTACAACAAAGATGAAGCTGAGCTCATGAAAATTATCAAAGAAGTTCATCAGTCAAAAGCATTCTATAAATGGGGCTTTGCCAGCTTAGCTGAATACTGCGTTCAAGAATTAAAACTTTCTGAAGCCAACACCTCAAACTTCACAGCGGTTGCGAAAAAAGCAAACGAAGTACCTGCACTAGTACTTGCTGTCGAAACTGGCGAGCTTAGCATTTCAAAAGCTCGAAAGATTGTGCCCGTGCTCACAAAAGAAAATCACGACCACTGACTCACGCTCGCGAAGACATCAACTTCTCGTGAGATTGAAAAAGCAGTCGCAATTGCTCAACCGCAACTCGCTGTTAAAGAAACAATGAAGTTCGTTGCCGAAAACGTAATTTCAATGACGACTGCATTCAGCGAAGAAGAAGCTGAGCTTTTGAAGCGCGTAATGGATTTTGAGTCACAACGAACTCGGAAAGCTTCGACTAGAAAAGATGCTCTAGTTGCAGCACTTAAGGAGTACATTGATCATCATGATCCTGTTGCTAAAGCGAAGCGCGCCGAGATGCGCGCTCAAAAAATTCGACGCACCCGCTACGAAAATCTGTCGGGACAGAAACGCGAGCGTCAAAAGCAACTTTTAATCAGAAGACGATCAGCATTGCCGGCAGCGCTTATTCACGCAGTACATTTGCGTGATCAAGGGCGATGTACATTCATTAGCAATAGTAATCGGTGTGGCGCTACTCGGAAAATGCTTAGCTAAAGCGACTTGATTGTCTCGACGATCACTTCTCGGCGCTCGAGTTGGCTCATCCAATTTGATTCGACGTCGTCGATTAGTCGTTGTGTGTCCGCCATGTCGCGTGAGCACTGCGCGGCTTCGGGACCAGTGGTAGTGAGAATTTTTTCAGAGAGCTCTGCGAGCTTGGCGCGCAGTTTTTCGGTTTCGCTTTCAGCGCGGATAATATCTTTTTCAACCTGCTTTAGTTCACGCTCGAGGGATTTCTTTTGTTCTTTGAAATTGATTCTCGCGGCGGCATCACCACTTCTAGTTACTTCGATTCCTGCGGCAGACGAAACACCTTCACTAGATCCTCCGCCTGATCGGGTACGGTCACCACTCGAGCCACTCGGCGCATTTGCACCGCGCTTCCCGCCGCGCTGCTCAGCCATTACACCTTTTTGTGTGCTCCAAACATACTCATCATAGGTGCCAGGATAAAAATCCGCTTTGCCTTCTCGGATTTCCAAAATCTGCGTGGCAATTCGACTCATGAAGGATCGATCATGCGAGATCACCACGACAGTGCCCTCGTAGGCCTTCAAGCTTTCTGTCAATGCTTCGACAGTGTTGAAATCCAAATGGTTGGTCGGCTCA
>JANOUF010000101.1:0-6572 GCA_031416685.1 Bdellovibrionales bacterium | reverse complement strand
AACCGAAATCACAAGCATATGAATTCGGTTGTAAAAGGCGGCGTTCAAATTGTGAAAGCAATAGAGTTGAAATCGACCGACGTGGGCGCCGATGGAAAACCTTATACATATTCTGAACAGTCAGAATCACAGAATGCCGATGGCAAAACTGGTGCGAAAAAAGATCTGCTGAAAGACCCAAAGTATTTAGCACTTCTCGACGAACTCGGTCCACCATTGAAGCCAGACTATGCGCCAGCTTCAACTTCTGGTGGTGCAAAGCGAGCTGATGGACCAGGAGCAAAATCATCTGCTGGAGCAGAAAAGCCAAAAGCTGATTCGAAACATGAAGCAGCGGCGAGTTCTCAAACGACAAGCAAAGCTGAACCAACATCTTAAGAGACGACCCCAGAAGCAGGAAGCTGTAACTTTCGCGTTACCGATTGTTCACAAATCGTTTTCGCAGATGCGAAAAAAGAATTTTTTGGAAGTTCCGAGTCCGAAAGCATGGATTGCGTGTTTGCCGGAAACATCAGCCACTACATCGACAACGACAAACGCGTTGGCCGTTGCCAAGCCGTTTACAACTTTTCATATTCCAAGGGAAAGCCTGAGCTTTCTTGCGGTAGTTACAAAAAGATCGTGTGTAACCCGATGGTGTTCGGCGTGCAAAAAGATGGTGCACCCTACTGTGTAGCGGCAAAAGGCCAAGCAACAAAAGATTGCAACGAGGCGAGCACGCCTGAGACGAGAATGCCTGACTTCTTAAATCAAGAAGTCGATGGGATTCGCGAAACTTGGGATCAATTTGCGAACGGCTTTAACCGTGTTTGTAAAAGCCAAGCCCGCCGTCAGTATTTTTGCGAAGAATGTAACGTGATGATGTCGCGACTTCATGAGATGAATCAGCTCGCTCTCGGTCTCACGGATTGTGGATCAGCAAAAATATTCGGTACTGATAAGCCTGCAGCTGCTGAAGCACCGAAGTCAGAAAGTGCTCCGGCAGAAAAAGTCGAATAGCTTAGCCGAATAATTTACAGAAATTCTTCGAGATTGGTGCGGATGGACTCGCGAGAAACGCGTTCCACCTTTTTACCGTCAACGCCAACGAAAAGCGAGAACTGTACATCCTTGACCTGCACTTCAGCATTTTCAGCCGTACGCAGTACAAACTGAAAATTTCGTTCACGGAGATGTTGTCGGCTAAGCTCTTCGCCAACCATTTTCCGCAAGATGATGTAGAGATCCCGCAGCGTTTGATAGAGAGCATGAAAGACCTCAGGTGAACTTTGCGCTGCAGGCTCATGGAGTGTGAGTGTCATCTTTGCGTCGGCGATGCCGTTGACTTCCTCTATCGCACCCTTCGCAAGTCGATTCAGCTCATTCATGGATGGCGCAGTCCCGAGCGGCTTAGCAACTCGTCCATCCGAAAGCTGTTCGATCAATTGCACGGCATTGTGCACGGTGAGCCCTGCAATTTCAGAGAAATGGATGTAGCTCACGTCCGTTTCGCCTTCCGGCATGTAAACGACTGTTTGAGGTCCAGTGTCATCCGACATCGCTAGGACATAGCCCCTCACGGTAATTCCTGATTTTAGGAAAAGCGTTGAGATCGGTGGCGTCTTCGAAGTGCTTCTCTGCGCCTCAATGAACGCTTCGATTAGCTTCTCTAGCGCACCCTTGGTACTTAAATTCGGAACTAACGATAACTGCGACAGTGTAGACATGAAGCGATTATACGTTACAATTTAGAAATGCCGTCAACAGAGGGTGCCCAGTTTCGGCTCCGGCTCGCTGAATTTAACGTAGAGAACCTTTTTCTCCTTCTCGATCACTACCAAGGTCAGGACTTGAGTCGCATTTCGGAGGAGGAATGGCAGCGCCTTACCATTTCGACCACTGGAAATAAGCCGATTTTGCACGTTCGGGCGCTCGCAAGAGTCTTTCTCGATATTGACGCCGACATCTTCATGCTCTGCGAAGTTGGCGGCAAAGAATCGCTTGAAAATTTCAACAAACATTTTTTACAGGACAAATACAAAGTCCATCTAATCGAAGGCAACTCCGAGCGAGGAATTGATCTCGGGTACTTGGTAAAAAAATCGCTACCATTTAAGTACGATTTAATTTCGCACAAGCAGCGTACGATTGATTTTTTGTATCCGCACGAGCGACAAACCAAACTGACCGGATATACGGATCGACCTTCTGGTCAAATCACCAGTCATCGCTTTTCACGAGACGTTCTTGAGTTGCGAGTTTTTAAAGAGGGACAAGTCGAGCCTGTCATCATCGCGATGCAGGTGCATTTGAAATCGCAACTTGATCGTGACCGAATCGACCCGCTCGGGCGAGATCGGAGAAAAGCGGAACTTGAGAAGCTCGTAAAGATTTACAAAGAAATCGAAGACGAATTCAAAGGGCAGGTGCCGATTGTTTTGGGAGGTGATTTCAATGGAATCGCAGCTAAGACGAATACCGATAACGAGTTTAAAGCGCTTTACCGCGAAACTCAGCTTATCGATGCGCTAGAGGCCGCCGCAGCAGAAGATAAATTTCGCTACACGTTTATGCAAATTTCAGCTTGGCGGCGAACGAACTTGCGACAACTCGATTATTTGTTTATCTCGCCGGGTCTCAGACAGAATGTCGATCCGAAGGGAACTTACGTTTATCGATTCAAAGACGAGTGGGGAATGACCGCTCCGCCACCGATTAGTCTCGAAGAAAAACGGAGACTTCCGTCTGATCACTATCCAGTCGTTCTCACTTTACAAAATTTATTCTAAGCGTTCGGCATCACACGGAACTTTACTGAGTCCATTGTGCCAATGATTTTGAAACCCATTCCTTCGTACATAGAAACCGAAGCGGGGTTGTGACGATCCGCAAACAAACAAACAAACTTTTTGCCGCTTTGACGAAGATGTTCGCAAACGCCCCACGTAACAGAGCGAGCGTAGCCCTTCCGTCGCCGGTCAGGAGGAGTGTAGACAGAATTAATGCGAGCACCATTGACGGTGTTACCGCTGTATCCAGCCATCGAAACGGGACCACCGACATCCCAAACAAAGAGACGTCTTGCTTCGATCATTCGGCGAGTGAGTTCAGCCGTTTCTTCAGGTGGCTCTTCCATATTCGTCTCGACCGCCATTGATCGCGCCCAGGTCCTTAGGTTTCGCAAATCTTCGAGCCACGCTCGGCGCAATCGCCCATGAGGCAAATTTGGTTTATCGAACCGATCTGCGAAATCCAGACGCATCAGATGTTGTTGCATGCCCACCTCTGATTTCACATTCACTCTCTGGCTCCATAATTTTGCAAAGAACGTCGCGAACTCAAATGGAGCAAAAATTCCGAGAACGCCCTCTCTTGAATCGGGAAGAGCAAGAAGTTTCTCAGCCAAAAGTTCTGCACCTGCATCGGGGCATGCTGTCGCAATAATTTTGCGACCTTGGACCCATATAATTGCGCCCAGCACATTTTTTCTTTCGTCAAAAAACGCCGCATAAAGAGATGGTGTTGCGGTTGGGCTCTGCACCAGCATCAAAGCAAGGCCGAGAATCAGATTGTGATTCGCCTCATCTGCGAGAAGAAATTTGTCAGTCGCCGTCAAGAATGTTGAAGCGTCTGGGAAGGTCTCGATGTGCATGAACTCAAGTTTCTTGTCGCTTGCTATCAATGTCAAAGTCCTTGTACCGTTTATTGATCGTGTTCAAGAGGAGTTTTTTTAGTGGCCAAGCGTCGAGTCGGAATTTTAACAGGTGGGGGCGATGCACCCGGACTCAATGGCATCATCGAGGCAAGCAGTCGTGCGCTGATTCAAGCCGGTTATGAAGTCATCGGAATTATGGATGGTTACGAAGGAATTTTTAACAACCGTTATCGTGACCTAACAGCCGACGTTGTCCACGGTGTTCATATCGACGCCGGAACACTTCTCGGTACCTCGAATAAAACTTGGATTGCCGGTCGCGCTGATGAGTTCAATGCAAACTATAAAAAATTGAATGTCGAAGGACTTATCGTCGCCGGCGGGGATGGAACATTCGCAGGTTTAAGTGAACTTGGAGACAAAATTGTTCCAGCGATCGGCGTGCCAAAAACGATCGATAACGATCTTGCGGGAACAGAAGTGACGTTTGGTTACGACACGGCTTGCTCGGTCATTGCCGAAGCTGCAGATGCACTTCGTACAACCGCGAACGCTCATCGTCGAATCATGATCATCGAAGCGATGGGAAGAACCGCAGGGTGGCTTGCACTCGGTGGCGGTCTTGCCGGTTATGCAGATGTGATTTTGATTCCTGAACGTCCTTTCTCAAAAGAAGCGCTACTCAAATCGATCAAAGAAAAACAAAAAACTTCGCGAGGCCTTGTGATGGTCGTTGCCGAAGGTGCATTTGCAAAAGGCGAGAGCCCGCATGTCGCATTCAAAGTGAAAGGTTCACCGCAAGAAGAACGGTACGGCGGAGTCGCTGAAATGCTCGCAAGATGGATCGAAGCAGAAACCGGCTGGGAATCTCGCCATGTTGTCCTTGGACATTTGCAGCGTTCGAAAGCCCCAACAACAACAGATCGATTTTTAACTCTCACAATGGGAGTTGAAGTAGCAAAGATGGTTCAGGACCATGCTTGGGGACAAGCCGTTGTTTATCGAGACGGCCGCGTACAGCGCGCACAACTGACAGAGTTGATGCAGCCTGCGCGTTTAGTCGATAAAGATCATCGTTGGGTGCAGCTCGCGCAGGCTCTAGGAATTTTTATTTAGCGGTTACAATTTAGCTGTTTCAATTTAGCTGTTTCAATTTACCGACTACATGCGCACGGCGAATGTGCAGTCGCGTTTGCTTGAAAAT
Organism: Bdellovibrionales bacterium; assembly: GCA_031416685.1. Lineage (GTDB taxonomy): Bacteria > Bdellovibrionota > Bdellovibrionia > Bdellovibrionales > JAMPXM01 > JANOUF01. The sequence goes on along the minus strand of JANOUF010000101.1, from coordinate 1,734 downwards.
CCTTCACGGATTTCGAGAGCGAAGCCGAGGGAGCTGAGCGTGCGCTTCAAGTTTCCTGTGCAGGCGTAAGTAGAGAATACGGCACGAGGTTCTGCGGTTTTGGAGAGAAAATCTGTCAGGAATTCTTCGCTCCAAAGTTCAGGCGAAGTTTTCGAACTGAAAGCATCGAATAAGAAACAAGAATATTTCCTATCAAAAGATATCGTGGGAGCAAGTGCTTCACGTAGACGGAGTCTGTCACTTTTTAGAAGTTGTGCGAGTGCCGCTTTGATTCCTTCACCAGCTACGGTAGTGGATTTTGCGGTTAGCGCGAGAATCGTATCATAACACTTTTGAAACTCGACGGGCACTTCTGCATCGTTGATCCAGGCAGCGAAATACTTACGAAGATCAGAGTCAATTTCAAAACTATCGATTTCTGCGTGATCGATTTTTTTTGTTCGCACGAAAGTCGCCGCTGATAAAATCTCGTTGTAGCCGATACCTAATCCGAGCGACATCACATGGGGATTCAAGTTGAGATCGTTGATTCTACTAAGGGCTTTCCCATAGACGTAAACGGTCTCGCCGAAAGCACCTTTGAGGTTATGCATCGACTCGGAATAGGTCTCGGGACCCTGGCGAAAGCTCAAGCTCGGGCTGCCATCTTCGGTCGTAATAAAATTAAAGCGATCTGAGAGAGTGTTGGGCATTGGCGGGCATAGTAACAAATGCCAAAAGACTAAAGCCACTGATTTTTCATGGACAAAAACCTCTGCAATGTTGCAGGGTTGAGCCAATTCCATGGAATCCATCGATTGGGGCGGGAAACCTTATTTTCCCATTAGCCAGGTTTACAAGCAGCGCTTTGGCGGCAAAGTCGTCAAAGTGCCGGTTTCTATTTCTGATAATTGTCCAAATCGCGCCGGTATTAAGGGCATGCAGACCTGCATTTTTTGTGATGAGTGGGGAAGCTTCGCATATCCCGAAAGTCAAAACATCGATTTGCACGGACAAATTCTCAAGCACCGAGAAAAAGTTCGGATGCGTTTCAACGCAGCAAAGTTTTTGATCTACTTTCAAGCGTACACAACAACATTCACACAACTTGCAAAACTAAAATCTGGAGTTGAGACGGCACTTTCCTTTGATGACGTCGTTGGCGTTGTCATCGGCACTCGCCCAGATTGTTTATCTGAAAAAGTCATCGAGTTCTGGAATGAAACATCAAAACGAACTTTCACCGCGGTTGAGTTCGGCGTGCAAAGTTTTGACGACGATCAATTAGTTTGGATGAGGCGCGGCCACACTGCTCGCCAGTCGATTGCATCGATCGAGCGTGTTGCGAAAGAAGCGCCCAACGTCGATCTAGGCATCCACTTAATTTTCGGATGGCCAACCGAGAACGATAAGCAAATCATCGAGACGGCACAGCTCTGCAACTCGCTCCCGATCACAAACGTAAAGCTTCACAACTTGCACGTACTCGTCAAAACTCCACTCGAACAAATGTACAAAGACGGCACTTTCACACCGATCGAGCTCGACGCTTACTCACACCGAGTCGGTTTATTCTTAGAACATCTCTCGCCGAAAATCGCAGTCCATCGCTTGGCCGCACTCTCGTCCCGACATGAAGAGCTCGTCGCGCCTCAATGGACCCGCCACAAAATGAAGTCCTTCCAGGCCATCATCGACCACATGAATGATCACAAAATCCGCCAAGGCACTCGCTCGTAAGAAACCCAGCAATCC
>JANOUF010000100.1:0-16960 GCA_031416685.1 Bdellovibrionales bacterium | reverse complement strand
CCGTGCCCGAAAAATCAATGGTTGACGAAGTCATCCCAACGCCATCGTTGTAATTGATGGCAGCCGTAATTAAAGACGCACCAACAATTGGCGTGAAGCGAACGACGACTGAGCACGAACTACCGGGATTGAGATCAGACCCGCAACTTCCGCCAGCACCGGGAAAATTTCCACCTTTGTAGGAGAATTGCGAAGCGGAAAGCAAACTTCCGAAACTCGTTGCCTGATAACCACCATCATTATTTAAATTAAAAGTTAAATCCGTCGTAGTGCCGACGACTCGGTTCCCGAAATTAAGACTAGCTATAGAAAAACTAATCAATGCGGGTGCAACACCTTTACCTCGCACACTCGCTTGATGTGATTTCGCTTCAGCATTTTTTTTGTACTGGACGTCAATTACGGCAGCTTGATCACCCAAACCACTTGGAGCAAAGCGAACGTTCACAACACATGATGCTGCATCCGAAAGTATCGAAACGCAATTTCCACCGATCCCAGGAAACGATCCTCCGACATACAAAAACGGCGATGCAAGGGCAACACTGCTCAAGTCAGTCAAAGTTGCACCGGAACGGTTGGTGATTGTAAAGAGTCGGTCTGCATAACCAGATATTGGGAGATCACCAAAGTCTGAGGACGGTGAGCCATCAATTGAAATCTCGGAAACCGAGAAAAACTCATCCAAGCTCGTCGACGTGATAACACCTTTGCAACCTGAGGTTACAAACAAAAGCATTAGGATGAATGTCTTGGTCGCCAACGTTCTCGTCATTCATAATACTTTTCGGTAGCTTAAGACCTAGCCTTAAAGGCAATTCTCGACTCGACACAGTCATAATCTCCCGGCAATTGACGAGCTTCTGGTCGTATCAGCTTGCAACGATGAACCACTCCACCGCATCACTTCGAGACACCTCGTGAGACAGAATTTCATGCTCGACTAAATTTGTTTGCAGAACCAGACCGAGGTCCGTGGGTAGTTAAACCCTCGTCACCGATATAGAAAGTGGAGGTGTGTGTTGCGCACGACCCTGATTCGACTAGGTTTTGCAGCGTTACTGACGCTTGCAGGATTGATTGCAACATTCAAAATTAGCGAAGGACTTGATCCTGGCGTGATGACGTTGGAAGAGCGTAAACCAATCGCGCATGCGATTGGAATCGATGGCGTTCACTTCGTAAAACACGAAGACTCAAAGTTCTCCACTCCTCTGCAAGAGGGTGAATCTATATTCGCTGGCGACACTGTGAAGACGAGTGAGCGTGGCGGATTGAAAGTAAAATTTCCGACCGAAGATTTCATCGAACTCGAATCCGACACGACCGTCATCTTCACTCTTTCTGGTGACCACGTTGTCCTCGGCCTCATGGATGGTTATGTTAATGCGAACTTAGCTGGCAAGGGAGAGTCTAACCTCCAAGTCAAAACTGACGACGGTAAATCTGTCGCGCTCACGCAAAAAGCTCAACTCAGTCGCGATGGCGCTTCAGGCGTACAAGTGACTTCTGCGACGACTGTTGCAACAAAACCAAGTTTGAACATCAAATGGGTTTCACCTGTGAGTGAAATTGAACATGCACTTAACCCAGATGATCCAGTTCCTGTTAGCTTCAAATGGTCTGGTGGATTACCAAATCAAAAAATTGTCGTTCAGTGGGGCCCGAGCCGTAAAAAAATGACTCAGTCGGTTTCAGCAAATGGCGACTTAAAAGAAATCACGGGCCTTCTTCCGATCGGTCGCCACTTCTGGCGCTGGTCAGTTTATGAAGAAGGAAAAGAAGAACCGATCTTCACTTCACCATCCGCGCCAGCACGAATCCGTGGCGTGTTTGCTCCTGCAGTTGTCGGCCCAACTTCAGGCTCAACAGTTACGGTGAAGAACCTAAACGAACAAATCAATTTGAAGTGGACCGAAAACGAACGCTACGACGAATACAAAGTCGAAGTTGCGAAAGATGCTTCATTCAAAGAAATTTTGGTTTCTGAAAGTGTCACTGCAACAGGAACATTTGGATTCCAAGCGCAAAAACTCGGAGGCCATTTCTGGCGTCTATCGGGTCACGATGTGAAACCTGGAATTGGCTGGCTCAAAGGCAAAACCCACGAGTTTAATATAAGGACAAAAGAGTCCGAAAAAGCAAAAGTAAAATGGGTCACCAAGATCGACGCGCCTATTCGCTACGCGACTCAGAGTCCAAGTGTCACGCTGAATTGGTCAGCTGAGCCCGCAAAGATCGTAAAACAATATCAAGTTCGAGTCGCATCGGTTGATGACGACCTTAAGAGCGCACCGAAACTTTTAAGTGATAAAACTGAATTTTTAGTTAATTTAGACAAGCAAGGCAAATTCAACGCAATCGTTGAGGCGCTGAACGCTGAATCCGAAATCATCGGTCAAACGACTATCTTGTCTTTTGAAGCCCGCCCGATTCCGATCTTACGTGCACCCGCGATGATAACACCGATCGAGGAACCAATTCGTGCCGATGCTCGTGGACGCGCAGAAGTAGCGTGGCAGCAACTCGAAGGTGCCAAAGAATATAAGGTTGAAGTTAAAAACTCAGAAGGCACGCCTCAACTTGTTAACGCTAAAGGCACGACAGCCAATTTAAATAAACTTATGCCTGGTGAATACGAGGTCCGCCTTAGCGCGATTGATACGTTCGGTCGCCAGGGCCAAGTCAGTGAGCCATACAAATTGATTGTTCCAAATAAGAATGCGATCAAACTTAAAGTGAAGAAAGTTGAGGTGCGATGAGCCGCATTTCTTCACTCCTCTTACTAACTCTTCTCTGCTCGCTTTTTGGGCCGCTTCTTGCGTATGCAGGACCGCGTGAAGTATTGCTTGAGTGGGAACCCGATCCAGAAGTGGTTACCTACGAGTTAGAAATTGGTGATTTGAAGAAATCAAAGCCATCCAAAGCCGTTGGCGGTATTAAAGCCACGGAATGGACTGGTGCTCTTCAAGCTGGTCGCTATTGGATGCGAATCCGTGGTCGCGACGATCGTGGCGTTCCAGGAGAATGGTCAGATAAAGTAGAATTCCAAGTTACGCTTCAGCCCGTCGACATCGTTCAACCAAAGGCTGAAGAAGTCGTTAAAGCGAACGACGATAAAGAAGAAGTTGAATTCAAATGGCAACCGATGCCAGCCGCAACTGGCTACGCCGTGACGGTCACTGACGACAGCGGCAAAGTCCTCGTAAACCAAGAAACAAAAGAAACTTCGTTCGAAGCCGAACTTCCATCTGCGATGAAATATTCGTGGAATGTTCGCGCTATTGATCGCACCGGAACGCCAGGTGCAGTTCCCGAGCAAGCTCCATCGTTTACTCTTTTAGGTGAGAAACTTGAGGAACCGGAAATTAAAACTCCCGAGTCCTCATTCGTTCGGCATGTCGATCTCGAAACTCCGAAACTCGCCGAGACTGTAAAGGTCGACGTTCTTCGCTTTGAACCTACTCAAAAGAAATGGGTCAAAGTTGCCACTCAAGAATTGAAAAAAGCAGAAGCAGTTCCATTCAAACAAGAATGGCCAGGCGGCGAATATAAACTTCGCGCTGTCGCGGAAGGTAAATATCGCGCTCCTTCCTCGGTTTCCGAAATTAAATTCGATGTCGAAACCGGAGACCGAAGTGTAGAAACCGAACACCGCGCAATTCTTCGTAAAGTAATTGAGCGCACTAACGATTGGTACTTCACTGCCAGCTACATCGTTTCAATGGTTTCTTATCAAGCTGTCGTAAACGAAGTGAATCAGAACTCAAAATTCGATACCTTCACGGGCACTGGCTTACTTGGCGTCGGTAAGTTCTGGAAAAAGTCTCCATGGGGCTTCTACACATCTATCGATTACGGCGGCATGACGGTTGAGCCCGATCAAACAAAACTTCGTGGCGAACAGAAGATTACAAATTTCTTAGGCTTTGAGTCAGCGGTTGTGTATCGCTGGGCAATTGGCAGATCTGATGCACGTGTTCGCTTGGGATCGTTCCGTCAGCAAGTTCCAGAATTAAAGCTCAGTCCGACAGGAATTGGCCCGGCTGCATCTACCTGTACGGCAACTGCTCCTTGTACCGCCGAAATGGAAGTCTTCGACACCATCGGTGCAAGCTTTGGCGCCGAGTACCTCTACTCAATTTCTCCAAAATTTGTTTTCCAAGCAAACTTAAGTGGACGCATTCCAATGATCGGTAAGAGTACCGTCAGTGGAAACAAAGTTGATCCTAACGTTAACTACACGGCTGGACTCACTGGCGGTATGCGACTTCAGCAAAATATGACCGGCCTTGCCGGTATCAGCTATCGAAAACAATTTTACTCATTTAAAAACGTTAATGGTCAGCCAAACCAGATTTTGATGGAAGGTCCGTACCTTCAGTTAATTATGGAATACGATTTTTGAGGACATGGAAGATGAAAAAACTGTTTAGATTATCTATCGCAGTAAAATTGATCTTCGCGACACTCGGGCTTCTGATCCCGACTTCGTACTTCCTCGTCAGCCGAAGTCTTGATTACTTCGAAGTCACGACCGTTCAAAAAGAGTACGACTTTAACGAATCACAAGCGATCTCGCGTGCAACAGAAGCGGAGAATATTCTCCAGGGTCTCCTTGAGAAATCCCGTTCCGTTGGTACTCTTTATGAGATGTCACGTCACTCAACGAACGAGGATATCGTAAACTCGATCTATACAACCCTTGAAAACGATCGAGACATTGTTGCAGTCGACATCTACAAATCCGAAGAGGGCAAATTTGTTCTTGAAAAAAGTCTATTGAAATCAAAAGCGGTCGACGAAGCTATGCTCAACCGTCTTCGCATAAAAAACCCGTTCCCGATTGAATCGGTTGCGCAAGGTCAGATCGAAATCGTTCCGATTATCGAAAAGCATGACGTGGCAAACGAGCAAGCTGAAAACGCAGCTGCGAACAGCAAAGAAACGACCACGTGGATGGCCATCGGCCAGCCAATTTCAAAAGATGAGCTCGGCCAGATTCAAAGTATTACCGTCACTTATTTCGACCTTGCCCGCCTACAGCGCGCGTTTTCTAAAAAAGGTGATCGCGTTGTGTTCCTTGTCGATGCAAGAGGAAACGTTCTTGCCCACCCAGAGGAAGACAACGTTTTTAATGCGATAACCTTACGTGACCATAAATTAGTGGATGCCGCACTCGACTCCACAGAATCTCGCAAACGCATGAGCTTTAACGATCCAAAGCTTGGTCCAATGTTCGGTATCTATGTTCGTACAGCAATGGGTCCAATCGTTGTCGCAGAAGTGAGCGAGAGTTTCATTACATATCCCGCTCGTAAAGCAAAACATACTCTCGTGAAACTAACTGGCTTCGCCCTTTCGGTTTCTATTTTCCTAGTGTTCTTGCTTTCAATGGCGCTTTCCTCTCCGATCGAAAAATTAGCGGGCTTAATCCGCCAGGTTTCTGCTGGGAATCTTGACGTAACTGCAAAAGACCAAATCAAAACCGAAGATGAAGTGGGTGAACTCGCTACCGTCTTCGACGAAATGGTGGGCGGCCTACGCGAGCGTCAAAAAGCTTACTCCGTCATGCGCCAGGCACTTGGCGCATCCGTTATCGATACGCTCATGACGATGAAAGATGAAGATATGGGCGGGAAAAAGCAACCGGTCGCGGTTCTCTTCTCCGACTTACGAGATTTCACTAAATTTAGTGAAGGTCACACACCGGAAGAAGTCGTCGTGATGTTAAACGAATACTTCGACGTGATGGTCAAGATCATCGCCAAACATGGCGGCTGGCTCGATAAATTTATCGGTGATGCGATTATGGCCGTATGGGGTGTGCCGTACACTGGCGACGAAGATGCTGTTCGCGCAACCCGCGCAGCACTTGAGATGCGAGTTGAACTCGATCTCCTCAATCAAAGACGTATGGAGCGCGGTCATACACCAATTAAAATCGGTGTTGGCCTTCACTGTGGTGATGCAATTATTGGAAAAATCGGCGCAACTGAGCGCGCAAACTTAACGGTCATCGGCGATACAGTAAACCAAGCATCTCGGATTGAATCGTCGACCAAAGCATTCGGCACTGACATTTTGCTAAGCCAAGAAACTGTTGATCTCGTTGAAAAGCATTTCGTGATCGAATATGGCGGCTCTGCTGAAGTAAAGGGTAAGGCTGACGCACTTAAACTTTACAAGCTCCGGGGCTACAAAGATCAAGACGGTCAAGTGCATTTAATCAAAACTGAATGGTCGGATTATCAAGCTGAATCAGCTGATAAGGTCAAAGTCGCTTCTTAATTGAGTTCAGTTCCGTGTGCTGATATCTTTTTTAGATATGCACATGGAGCTGCTCGACCTAAAAACTCTAAGCCGCGGGACTGAGCGACAAAAGCTTGCTTACCAAGCTTTGCAGCGTCTTGGAATTTTTGAATTGCTAAAAGAGCACTGCCCCGTTGTCGCAGGCAGCATCCCAATCGACGTCGATCTCCCCGACAGCCCACTCGAAATATTTTGTTCAACTGACAATCTCGAGACGTTTTCTGAAGACGTTAACCAGCATTTTCGGGATTGTGAAAAATTCGAATTGCACCACACCGTGATTCGCAATCAGCCTACGGTTACCGCAAAATTTTCTTCGTACGAATTTCATATCGAGTTGTTTGCACAAGGACAAAGCGTTTTCACGCAGCCCGCGGTTGTGTGCACTTTAGTTGAAGCACGATTGCTTACCTTTGCGCCGAAAGAGGCAAAGGACAAAATTCGCGAACTTAAGAACAAAGGCCTGTCGACTGACCAGGCCTTCGCTCAATGCTTTGAAATCGCAGGCGATGCCCGTGAAGAGCTTTTAAAGATGTCGAAGCTGACGGACAAAGAAATCCTCAACATCGCACACCGCATGCGCTTCACAGTCCACTAAGAACGTCAACTTCGTATCTCGACTCAACCACTTGTGACTGTCGATCTAGATCAAGTCCGCCGATAACAGGTTTGTTCGATGGGAAAAGAAGTATCAACTTCTCTGAACCAGCACCTTTTGTCATAGCCACTGTCGTTTTTTCGCCAGCTTTAGTTCCGATAACTTCAGACATACCAACAAACGCCGCGCCATTTTCAGAGGCGTTCAGATTCATCCACGCACCATCACCCAAAAAATCATCGCCCTCAATGGCGCTGGCCTCTTGATAGCTCGTCGCAATTTGCACGCTAAGTTCACCTGTCGGCCTCAATCCCAACGCGGCAACCGGAGCCTCAACAATTGAAATGGTGGAGTGAGGAATCGCAAGGAACTCACCAGCATTGATAATCGCGGTTGAGTAATCCTCTTTGGGATCCTCTTTGCCCGCTTGAGATTCTGCTTCGAATTTTTTTCGTAATTCTCGAGCGACGTTTGCATCTAGAAGTAGACTTGCAAAAACTTCGTTCGGAATACCCTTCAGGTGATCAGCCTTCGCGCCAAGAAGCTCTTGATCCGCAACCTTGTCGCCGTTCGAATCGATCAATACCGAAACTTCGCAGCCATCCCAAGTGCTAACGGGCTCAAAAAGCTTTACTGCAACTTGCAACGTTAAGACACCCTTTTTCCGGATCACACGATATCCGCTCTCGCGAAGGTCACACGATTTCGAGCGCATCTCATCATTTGTTGGATCTTCTTTGCGTGGATCGCTCCCGATTAAGTTAAACGCAAAAACGTTTCCTGCATGAATCCCTGTATTTGCGAGCACGAGCTCGACGAGTGCTCCAGCGGAATCAGCTTCAGATGTTGAACGAATGACGAGACTCTCACCATTTATCTGTGAAACTTTATTGGCGACCGCTAACACCGGCACACGAACTACTTCTTGATCGCCATTCTTGAAAAGAATGAGGCCATCCATTTCTGTTGATCCGTTTTCGAGGCCAAATGCATCGACACTAAATTTCATTTCGAGATTGATAGACTTTCCCGCCTCAACCGAAACGGTCGAGCTAGAAAACATTTTAATATTCGAACTGCCCTCGAAAGCTACGGACAACGTCAATGCTTCACTCGAGATGTTTTTAAGAGAAATTGAGCGAGCCAAAACCTTTTTCTTCTCAATCGTCATTTCGCCTAGAGAAACTGCCGACGGAAGCGCGATCGCTCGACCTTCGAGGGCTTTCATGACTTGCACGCGACCCGCACCTTGCCGACTCACTGAGTACAGTTTCTTCTTTTCATCAACGATTGATTTCGCAGTCGCCATCGCAAGCGCTTTTAACTCTAACGCCGACAACGTGGGGTGCGTTTGCTTTAAGAGTGCAATAACGCCCGCCATTTGCGGAGACGCCATAGATGTCCCCGACATTGCAACACCCTTTTTACCGCCACCGACTGCTGCCGAGATGACTTGCTGACCTGGAGCGGAAATTTCCGGTTTAACTAAAGCATCGTAAGAGCGCGGTCCCTTAGATGAGAAGCCAGCGATGGTATCGATCAACTCCGGCTTTTGAATTTTAATGCCTGTATTGAATTCGATCGATGCGCCCGGTGAAGCTTTTAGTTTCTCACCAAGATCTTTCGCGATCATGATCGCCGGAATTTTAAATTCCCCTTCTCCGCCCATCGTAAAGGGCGCATCGCTATTGTTGTTAATAACAACGACGCCGATGGCACCCGCTTCGCTAGCTCGCTTGATTTTCTCAGCGAATGTAACAACGCCGCGATCAATCAGCGCAATTTTTCCCGTCAAAATCGCTTTTTGTTCATCAGATAAATCTTTGTCAGCTAGCCCAAGATGAACCAACGGTCCATTCACAGTGCCTGACTCTTCGATTGGCTTTGTCATCGTCGATTCGATCGCTTCAATAACGATTTCTGGCTCTTGGGTAGTCGTGAATCGAACTGCTCGGAATTTCCAGTTGTCATCCATATCGTCAACCGATGCAGCTACCGACAATGCGTCGGCGGCAACACCAGGTGCGCCCACATTGTAGGAAGAGTCGCCGCTGTTACCAGCTGAAGCGACAACGACAGTTCCACCTGTCGTTAGGTTCATGATCGCCTCAGTGTAAAGTACGTGACCTTCGCCGTAACCAGAGCCAAGCGATAGGTTCACAACGTCAAGACGATCGGAAACATCTGCATCTGTGTTTGGATCAGCCGAATACTCTAATGCGGCAATCACCACCGCGTCGCCTGTCGATCCGTCTTTCCCGAAAACCTTAATCGCATGAAGTGCTGCATCTGGCGCAACTCCATCTATCGTATTCTCACCGTCGCCGATACCTGAGACAGTTCCAGCTACGTGCGTTCCGTGACCGGCTTCATCGATTGGGTTTGCATCTACTCGTGGAACGCGATTTCGGAAATCACCTGACTCCGAGTTATACTTCGTTCCTACTAAATCGATACCGGCCACAACTTTCGCGTTTGGAAAACCGCTTGCGCTTTGCGCAGGATCGACGGCTTTAAACGCTTCCTCTGTACCCGTTCCGCCAAACATCGCATGTGTGTAGTCAATACCGGTATCAATGATCCCGACTTTGACTCCTTGCCCGCGAATGTTCTTTGCGTGCGCCTGATCTGCACCAATAAATTTCGTTGAGTTCCGCTCACGCAAGGTATTTTTTGCTTCATCACCTAGCGGAGACATTGCTACAACTTTGGGGCGTGAAAAGTTTCCCGAAGCCTCGAAATATGCAATGTTCGCAACTTCGCTGATTTTTTCTTTAAGTGCCGTCGGAGTTACGATCGCGATGCCGTTGATCACCATACGGTAGCGATAAAGAACCTTGATGTCGGCTGAGATTTTTTCGAGTTCTTTTATAACCGCGCCTTGCTCTTCTTCAATGGCCTTTGCCAACGCGGCATCAACACTTCGCTTTCCATCACTCGAGATCAGTTCCTTCAGTAGTGGAGGATTCTGCAGCTTCAAAAGTAAAAGTGAATGTGTTGAGCCTTGAGGACGCGTCGAAAAAATTCCGTCGACATCATGAATAAATCGAAAAGTGGGCGCCTTTTGCGTGCACGCTGATAGCAGTAAAGCAGCGATCAAAATAAAGACTCTCATGATTCCCCCCGGAATAATCAGGCCAAAATGGTCTCAAGGACTGAGGCCAAAATGCTCCCGAATCGAGGGCATTTCATCAGCCACAATGGGACATTGCAAGCCACTAGCCAGGTGGTATCTTTAAAATATGGCACCAATTGAAGTTCCGAAAGATGTGCTGAGCGATGAGGCATTTAGCAATCTCATCGAGGCATTTGTCCTCCGAGAGGGCACCGATTACGGCATGCATGATGTCGAACATGACACCAAGCTTAACCAGGTGCGTAAACAACTTGATTTAGGCGAAGTTAAGATCGTCTTCGACCCGAACACGGATTCCGTCACGCTACTGACCGCAAAGCAGTTTCATGCGCTCCTTCTCATGACTAAGGCCTAGGGTTGCGCCCACTTAGCATTGTGCATAATCGCGCCTCAATGCAAAATGGAGAGAGCAAAATAAAGAGAGCCAGATAAACTGATCTCAATTATCAGCACCTTGTGGAGACTTAATGGCTGACGGCGGCCCAGCAAAAAAAATCGATATGAATGTCATAAGCCGCATTCGATCATTCGAGATATTCCGCAGCTGCCCAGAACAATTTTTAAACGAGTTCGCTTCTCTTGCCGTGCTTCGCTCACTTCCTGAAGGCGAGCTCGTGCTACAGCAAGGTTATGTCAACGATCGCTTTTTGATTTTAGCTTCTGGCCAAGTCGAAGTGCAGATCGACGGTGAGCAGATTGCGTTACTCGGCACTCCAGGTGATCTCATGGGTGAGATTAGTGCGATCGCTGCTCGCGTTGTTTCTGCTTCGCTGATTGCAAAAACAGATATTGAGTTTTTTGAAATCCAAGCACGCCAGTTGATCCAGCGATCCTTGGAAGCAAAACTGAGTTCGGATATCACCTCTATCGACTCCTTGCGACCGTGCTCTCAGACAAAATCATCAACACAAACGACAAAGCCCGTCGCTTTGAAAGCGCAAACCGTCAACTCACCTCTGCACTTCAATCATTGAAAGAAATGAACGCGACGCTTGATTCAAAAGTGAAAGACCGCACGGTTGCACTCGAAAAGAAAACAGAAGAGTTAGCGCGTTCGTACAATGATCTTGAATTTCAAAACTCGGAACTCCTTGCGAGCCATCGGAAGATCGAAGAACTTTATTCGTCAAAAGATATGACGTTCAAAAAACTCAACGACCTCTACACTTCGCTCCTTCCGCTCACGCAAAGTTTAGACACGATCATGCGAAGCCTCCCCGCCGACATTCAAGCGGGAGTAAAAGGAACCCAAACTCAGCTCGAGCACTCGGTGAAAATGTTATTACCGATGACACAACTCTACTCGACTGAACAAGCCATGCGAAGCCAACGTGTGCTTCTCGCAGAACCTGATCGCCGTCAGCAGGCAATCGCGAAAATGGCATTGGGTGGAACCGGTGTCACACTTGATATTGCAGATTCGCTCGAAGAACTGAAAGCCGTCCTCGCGAGCGGAAAAATGTTCGACCTTGCATTCATCAGCTCTGAGCTTTCTGAACTCATTCCTCAGTTTCGAAAAAGTTTGCCGATTACAAAACTTGTGTTCATGGGAACGAGCAACGTTCCGGCAGAGCTTCCAAAACTAAAAGCGCATGCTCCCCTTATCTCGAACATCGTAACAAGGCATCCTGAAGACCGTACGTTCACGGTGAAAAATGTCGCGACAACATTGAACAAAGTTATTTCGCGCGACATCTTTGGCCTTGAGAAATACATGATCTGGGGCGTGGAAGTTCAAGAGCGTAGCGTTGTAGCCAGCGGTCAGCGCGCAAAGTCGATCGAAGAGATGCAAGAGTACTTCTCGAAACTTGGAGTACGAAACACGATCAGCGACCGTGCAGCGTTAGTATCAGAAGAGCTTCTGATGAATGCGATTTACGATGCTCCATTAAATGAAGATGGAAAAGCACTCTACAATCATTTGCCTCGTACGACTGCAGTTGAACTTGATGTGACACAACAAGGGATGTTTCGCTATGCAGTCGACGGGATGCTTGCATCGGTATCCGTTTCTGATCCATTCGGTGGCTTTCGAATGCAGATCCTATTTGATTACTTAGAGCGGAATTATTCAGGCACTAGTGCCGACCCACAGCTTGCAGGCAAGGGCGGCGCTGGTCGCGGACTTCATCTCATTACAGAGAACTCAGATCTCGTCGTGTTTAACGTAAAATCCGGCGTTCAGACAGAGGTGATTGCATTCTTCAATCTCGATCCAAAATCGAAGGTTGATGGTCTCAACCCTTCATTCCACTTTTTCCAGGAATAATTTTTAAAACAACTGACTAGGTATTAAACTTTAGCGGTAGTTTCATGAATTCATTCAGCGGTACAGCTTTTGAGAATAGAAAACCTTGTCCCATTTGCACTTTTAGACCGTTGAGCATGACAAGTTGTTCTGCGTTTTCAATTCCTTCTGCGATCAACTTCAAACCCAAAAGATCTGCCAAGTGAATGAGTGAACGAATGATTGAGAGACTCTTCTTGTCCTCACACATCTTACTGATAAAACTACGATCGATCTTCAAATCCGTAAGCGGCATTTGCGCCAAATACTGAAGGCTTGAAAAGCCAGTGCCGAAATCGTCAATTGCAAGCATGTAGCCCTGCTTTCGACATTCTTGAAGTGTCGCAAGCGCTTGAGGACCTTCGGTCATCACTCGTTCGGTTAACTCGAGCTTAATCTGCCTAGCTGGCACATTCGCTTTAATACGGCACTCATCAAGATGCGAAACTAAACGCGGATCAAGAAACTGTCGACCACTCACGTTCACACTCACAAAAAAATCCTCAACGTGTCCAAACCGAGTCTGCATCTTCGGAAGATCAGCCGTGCATTTTTCGATCATCACGCGACCCGCTCGCAAAATAAGGGTCGATTCTTCAATCACATCCATAAATACAGACGGAGGAATCACGTTGTTATCTGATGAAATCCATCGGATGAGAGCTTCGCAACCGCGAATCTCGCCAGTCGCAAGGTCATAAATTGGCTGATAGAAGGGAATGAATTCATCGTTGTCGAGCGCAATTGCGATTCTGCTCTCAAGGCCGATTCGCTTCACGGCTTCTTCTTTTTCAAATGCGAGAGGATCAAGATTGAAAGGGACTTCACTTGCGCGGCTTCGAATGCGCTCGTTTTGCGAACGTAAGCGCTCAAGCAAAACTCGCATCAAGAGCTGAACGATCGGATCACTTTCATGAATTCGATCCAACAGCTGTTCTCGCGTCACAATGATTGTTTCTACATCTGTCAAAGCTTTGCACGTTGCTGATCTTTTATTGTTGTCGATCAAAGCCATTTCGCCGAAGACTTCACCTTCACCAAGAATTCTTAAAGGGACTTCAGTCGCTTCCTCATTGAGATACACAAGCACTCGGCCTGTTTCAATGAGGTATGCACATGTCGCATCGTCGCCTTCTTTAAATATGATTTCGTCTTGCTTAAAGCGATGCCGCTTTTCGTGAATAGCCATCACTAGATCCCATCATAGCTGTGCTCATTCGGGCAAGTCTGAACCCCTAGTTCAAAGGTCCAGGCAGACTCGTCTCATTCTGAGACACTGCCAGCAACCAGACAGTGGACTACTGAAGATTGTCACTCGAGCCATGAGACCCTACTCTATTGATCCCTATCGGGCGTGGGTGTTGCACTTATTGAGAGGCATGCAACTTAAGGTTCTATCTTTCATTTTACTGCTCATGCCGCTCTTCCAGAATTGTGGCAGTAGCTTTCAGGTTTCCGACGCTGAAGGTATAGGTTCTATGAGCCCACAGTCGCTATCGAGTCTTGAGAATCGGATTCGACAATCGATTGGTCTTGCGTGCACATCTTCATCGGAATGTGAGGTTGTTGTTGCCGGAGCGAAACCTTGCGGCGGACCCTCGCGCTATTTCGTTTTCTCGACCTCAACTTCAGATGTTGTTGCAATCGAACAGCTTACTGACGAATACACCCAGCTCCAACTCATGCTCAACCAATCAAGCAACAACATTGGCACATGCGACGTTCTTGTTGTCCCAAGCTCTGCTGCTTGCGTTAGCAACAGTTGCGTTCCGTCATTCTAATTTCCGTCTTAACTTTTTGCCTTGGTAAGATCATCAACTCGCGAATCGATAATAACCGCGATTCGCTTTAACTCTTCTTCCGACATCACATCGGCTTCAGCAGCTGAAATTTTTCGGCCAACAACCAACGATACGTATGCGGCAGCATCTCGTATAAATGCGCGATAAACATCGAGGGGAAATTTCGGCTCTGGCTTCCCGCTTGGCTTGCTCATGTGTCCTAATCCTCTAAAAATAGGGCCGCTTCGACCCGATTTGTACGTAATGCCACAAACGCTTTGCGCTCTTTAAAGCATTGGGCTTGCACTCAAGGGTTATTGTGACGCTCAGGAGGGTATATATGCAAATCCAGAACACGAATTCTCAAGAATTGCTGAATGAAAAAGGCGTGATCGTGATCCCAGCACTTATGTGGTTTATGGGTGTACCGCTATTCGTCGTAGTTCTTCTTTGGCTTTTTGTTTTCCGCGGATAATTTCGGGCCTGATTTGTTGGACTGATTTTCTGACTGGGGGGCGTAGCCCCTGGTCTTTTTTTAGAGTCTTTCCTTGGCTTTATCGGCGATGCGGCTATCATCAGTCGAATGCTGATACATTTATTCTCAATTCTCCAGGCCGTCGCTCAAGCCACTCAACCAGCTCCATTGGCAGCTCCATTGGACCTCCCGTTGATCGTAGGTCATCGTGGAGCGAGCGGGTATCGCCCAGAACATACCCTCGAGTCTTATCAACTCGCGATCGACCAGGGCGCTGATTTCATTGAACCTGACCTCGTCGCTACAAAAGATAAAATCCTCGTCGCTCGTCATGAAAACGAAATTTCTGAAACCACCGACGTTGCAAAAAAATTCCCAGCTCGCAAAACAACCAAAATCATCGACGGCGAATCAAAGGTAGGTTGGTTCACTGAAGACTTCACGCTTGCCGAACTAAAAACCCTTCGTGCCAATGAGCGACTTCCTTTTCGAAACCGCGATTCCGATGGAAAATTTGAAGTTCCAACCTTTTCAGAAGTCATTAGCTTGGTAAGAAAATCTAAACGCGCCGTCGGAATTTGCCCGGAGATAAAACATCCTAGTTATTTTAAGAGTATTGGAATCGATACGACTTCGCTTGTGATCAAAGCCATTAGCGAAGCCAAGCTCAACAATAAAAAAGTGATCGTTCAATCATTTGAAGTGACGCCACTGAAAGAACTTCGCAAGGCGCTCCCAAAAGTTGATCTCGTTTTTCTTTTTGGGGGACCAACCGAACGCCCACCCGACAGCAAGCCTAATGAAAAAACTTATGCAGAATGGCTTCAGCCTTCTGCACTCAAAGAAATTAAATCCTTCGCCACTATTCTTGGACCTGCAAAAGCGTATTTACTCGATGAAGCTGGCGCGCCAACCCGATTCGTAAAAGCCGCGCACCAAGCAGGCCTCAAAGTCATTCCCTACACCTTTCGAAACGAAAGCCAGTTTGTGCAAAAGCCACTCAAAGATGCAAACGAAGAGTATCGCGCCTACTTTGCCCTAGGCATTGACGGATTGTTCACAGATTTCCCAGATTCCGCTGTAAAAGCACGAAGCGAATTTTTCGCAAAGATTCAAGAGCCTGCTAAAGAGAAAACGAAGTGAAATTCAAAGCGCTCCGAGAGCACTTGCTAAAATTAGATTGGGATAATCGCCCGGCGATTGCGCGCGGTTTAGCAATCGGATTTTTCTTTGGAATGCTTCCACTTTTAGGCGCACAAATTTTTATTGCACTTGGGCTTGCTCACGTACTTAAAGCAAGTCGCGCGGCCGCTCTACTAATGACCATGATTTCAAACCCAATCACGCTCGCACCGCTCTACGCGCTTTGCTATTGGGTGGGTGATGTCAGCTTACGATTTGTTGGGATTGATTTTAATTTGGTCTGGCCGGACAACTTTGAAAAAGCTCTCGCATCTGGTGGAGAGCTTTACGCTGTTGTTTTCGTCGGATGTTTTTTGCTGGGAATTTCAGGTGCCGTAGTCGCCTACTTGATCGCTATGTGGTTCCCACCTGTGGGAATGTGGCAGCGACCCGTCGAAGCAATTCAATCAGAGGCAATCGAATCAGAAACTATCAAAGACAATCACTTAAATTAGTTGGCCAATTTAATTTGTGCTAATTAACGAATCCATTACGCGTGGCTTGAACTCACTTGCGAAAAATTCGCGCCCGTAGATCTCACCTTGAAGACTACGAATGTTATCAATGGTTCCTAAACCGAAAAACGCATTCATGACGTCATCAGTTAAGGCGCTCACAATTACAGTGCTTGAAAGGCCAGTGATGCCACTGTTGCCTGGAGCAATCGAGAAAATCGGCATCGCCATAACTTCATCTTTTCCGTTTTGAACATACTGAACAACGAGATACGGGCGATCATCATCAACTTTGTGTGCGAAACAGATGGTTGAAATCCCTGCTTCCGAATTAATTTCATCCGAACAACGCTCAGGAACGAAATCAATCGCTTGCGCGTTTTGAGAAACGATTAACATCGAAACAGCTAGGATAAGGGCTTTCATTACAGACTCCGTAAGTTTTCTCTATTCAATCTAACGGGTATCTGTATTCCACGAATCGTGCCGCTATTTTCGAGGCTTAGATCAGTTTAAAGCGCTCATTGAGAGAGTAAGATGAAGAACTAGCGGTTCCATTTTGGATTTCGGTTCCAGGTTTGGTACAACGTTGGTGCAATGATTATCTACGAAGTGACCTTAGAAGTTCAAAACGGAATCCTTGAGACGTATCGGCCATGGTTACGACACCACATAGCTGAAATGGTCCAACTCCCCTATTTCGACGGCGCTGAGGCCTTTGTCGTTGAGTCTTC
>JANOUF010000099.1:0-14857 GCA_031416685.1 Bdellovibrionales bacterium | reverse complement strand
AGTTCTTTCTTTGGTCGTCTTAAAGGTGTTTTCACCCACAACGAAATGCTAACGGCGGGCGAAATGGAATCGCTCGAGGAAATTCTTTACACAAGCGACTTAGGACCACAAACCGTACAGCGTTTGATGGGCGCAGTTGAAGAACGTGTTCGTGTTTCAGGTGGTTCAGGTTTTGAATCTGTTCGCGAAGCTCTTCGCGCCGAGATGATGGCAATCTTTGATGGCGTGGGTGAAGCCCACTCAAACGGAAAACAGCCTGGCCACGAATACATCGAGGGCCTTGAGCAATTAAATATTTGGAATCATAAACCAGCCGTCGTGATGATTGTCGGAGTTAACGGAGCTGGTAAAACAACGACTATCGGGAAGCTTGCCAGCCGAATAGCGCAAAGTGGACGAAAAGTAATGGTCGCAGCTGGAGACACATTTCGTGCAGCAGCTGGAGATCAGCTAAAAGTTTGGACCGATCGTGCGGCCGTTGAGATTTTTGCCCCAGTAAATGTTACGGACCCAAGCGCAGTTGCGTTCGAAGCGGTTCAAGCTGCGAAAGTAAAAGAGTTTGATGTCGTGATTATCGATACAGCGGGTCGCTTGCATACGGCGAAGCACTTAATGGAAGAGCTCAAGAAAATGCAGCGAGTGGTAAAAAAACTTTCGCCAGATGCGCCTCACGAAATCTTGTTGGTACTCGACGCAAACTCCGGCCAAAATGCCCTTCAACAAGCCCGCGAGTTTCACTCGGCCCTTCAAGTAACGGGTATAGTGCTTACGAAACTAGACGGTACGGCAAAAGGCGGAGTCGCCGTCGGAGTTGCCTGCGAACTTGGCGTTCCAATAAAGCTAATCGGCGTCGGCGAAAGCATCGAAGACCTCCGCCACTTCAACCCCAAAGAATTCGTCGACTCCATCATATAAGGTGCCTCCCACATTTTCGGAACGCGGCGCTTCTTTTTACTCAAAAGAAGGGTCGTAACCCTCAGGCATGTCGTGCTTCGTGCTGACCTGCGTTCCGAAAATGTGGGAGGCACCTATTCGGGGCTAGGAAATGGGGTTTTGGCCTTCAGGTACGTTGACCGGGGGGGCGGGGATCGTTACGCTTTAAACCTGGGAACTAATTCGATTCCTTAAGGATTTTCAAATGAGTGGGCAGGACACAGCGAAGCAAGGCCAAGTTTACGAAGTCGAAATCGCTGGTACGCCCATGCGCCTCAAATCCTCTCATGACGAGCAAACGGTGAAAGAGTTGGTCGCATTGGTCGACCAAAAAATCCGTGAAGCATTAAAGCTTACGAAAACAGGATCATTACAAAGTGCTGCGATCTTAGCCTCACTCAATTTGGCTGAAGATTTACTTCTCTTAAAACGCCGTACTAAAACTGAACTTGATCACCTTGAATCTCGTGCGCAGAAAGTCCTTTCGGAATTAGAAAGTTCCCGCGTTACTCAACCGGGGCTGAACAACTAAAGCTAAACTCGATTTAGCTTTTTTATTCCTGTGAAGTCCCGGGCTGAGTTTAAGAACCGGGGAATTCGATGTCATCCAAAGGCGAGCTTCGCCGCCAGTTCCGTACAACGAGTGCGGCATTGGCCAATCATGAAATTGATCTCTCACCAAAAGTGAGTCGCGTTGTTTCTGGATACTTGCGCTCGCGCGAGACGAAAGGTCCGGTTGCATGCTTTCATGCGATCCCTGGCGAGCCAGATTTAAAAACAGCAATTCTTGAACTTGAACAAGATGGATCCGAAGTCGCGTTCCCAGCGATTGCCGGCGACGGACTTCACTTCTACAAAGTTGAAAACATAGAAAAAAGCACTGACCATTGGACCGACGGCCCTTATGGCCTACGCGAGCCGAATCCAAAGTTAGCGCACGAAGTTCCGCTCTCACAACTCGACACCGTCTTGGTGCCGGGTCTTGCGTTTGATCGTAAAGGCGGACGGTTGGGTCGAGGCAAAGGCTTCTACGACCGTGCACTCCAAAATTTTAAAGGAACAAAAGTTGGTGTCGCATTCTCTCAGCAGCTCTCGAAAGAGGAGTTGCCGATGGAGTCGCATGACATCCGCATGGACGTAATCATCACTGAGTTAGGCGTGCATTTCACACGCGAAAGGGTTTTGTAAAATGACCGAGGTAATAGTACTGGTCGTCGGCCTGGTTGGCCTTATTGTTGGAGCGATCGCAATGATGCTCTACAAAAAAACGATGGACCAGAAGACACGCAAATCAGCTGAGATCGAAGCGGAACGAATAATCAATCGTGCTCGTAGTGAATCGCAGAAGATCGACAAAGACGCCAAACAAAAAGCAAAAGACTTCGAAGTTCGTGCTCGCAAGAACGCCGAACAAGATATCCAAAAGCAAAAACAAAAGCTCAAACAAGAAGAGCAACAGCTAGGCGACCGCGAATCCAAGCTTGAGAAAGAACTCGCCAATAAAGAGGGCGATCTCGAACAGCGCATGCAAGAGCTCGCGGCTCGTGACGAAAAAATTAAGATTTCCGAAAAACGCTTGAGCGAACTAGACACAGAAGCTCAAAAGCGGATTCGGGCGATGCAAGATCGTCTTGAACAACTCGCTGGGCTTTCTGCTTCGGAAGCAAAGCGCGAGTTGCTCGCGGCACTTGAAGAAGAAGCTCGGTCAGAAGCAAGCAGACATGCATTGCAAATCGAAGAAGACGCAAAATCAGAAGCTGACACGAAAGCGAAACGAATCATATCGCTTGCGATTTCTCGCTACGCTTCCGAATACACATCCGAGCGTACAGTTAGCGTCATCAATCTTCCGAACGAAGACATGAAGGGTAAAATCATTGGCCGTGAGGGACGAAACATTCGCGCACTTGAAGCGGCCTGCGGAGTTGACTTGATCGTCGATGAAACTCCCGAAGCCGTTGTTATTTCAAGCTTCGATCCCGTGAGACGCGAAGTTGCACGTAGGGCTCTTGAGAAATTAATGGAAGACGGACGAGTTCATCCGGCGCGTATTGAAGAAGTCATCGAGAAAACAAAAAAGGAAATCTTCAAGCTCATGCGCGAAGACGGTGAGAAAGCAGCACTTGATCTCGGTCTTGTCGGTCTTCATCCAGAAATTATTAAAACTCTAGGCAGCCTCAAGTACCGACATTCACTTACGCAAAACGTGCTTCAGCACGCAATGGAAGTGGGTCACCTTGCGGGCCTCATGGCTGGCGAACTTGGAATCGACATCAAAAAAGCACGTCGCGCAGGCTTGCTCCACGATATTGGTAAAGGCCTTGATCATACGATCGAAGGATCACACGCGACCATTGGTGCTGAGTACATCAAAAAACACGGCGAGCACGAGGATATTGCACACGCGATTCGCGCTCACCATGATGATGAAAAACCAAATACGCCTCTCGCATTTATTGTGGCAGCTGCAAATGCGCTTTCAAATTCTCGTCCGGGCGCTCGTCGACAAAACATGGATTCGTATGTACGTCGCATGGAAGACATGGAATCGATCGGCAATAGCTTCGACGGCGTCCTTCGCACATACGCCGTACAAACCGGAAAAGAACTTCGCGTTTTGGTGGAAAGTAGCCGCGTGACTGACGAACAAGCGTCGATGATGTCTTATGATATCGCTCGGAAAATTGAACGTGAGCTTAGCTATCCGGGACAAATCAAAATTATAGTCGTGCGCGAAACTCGCGTTGTTGAAATGGCGAGGTAGTCAAAGCTGTGGCATTTTTGAAACCGGATGAACAGTTAAGGCAGCTTAAGAAGGGGATCGTCGATCTCGTTTCTGAGCCTGAACTGCTAAAAAAGCTTGAGCGCTCTTATAAAGAAAATGCTCCGCTTAGGATCAAAGCGGGCTTTGATCCGACTCGTCCTGATTTACACTTGGGTCACACCGTACTTTTAAACAAAATGAAGCAGTTTCAAGATCTCGGGCATCACGTGATGTTCTTGATCGGGGATTTTACTGCCGCAATCGGTGATCCAACTGGAAAAAACGAAACACGGCCTGCGCTCTCAAAAGAAGAAATTAAAGAATACGCAAAAACGTACACTCGTCAGGTGTTCAAAGTTCTAGACGAGAAAAAAACTGAAATCATGTGGAATGGTTCTTGGTTTGATAAATTCACGAGTGCTGAATTTATCAAACTTACGGCCCACTACACAGTGGCCCGCATGCTTGAGCGCGATGATTTTGAAAAGCGCTACAAAGGTGGAATTCCAATTTCCATGCATGAATTTTTGTATCCACTTGTACAAGGTTACGACTCGGTCGCAATGAAAGCGGACGTCGAACTCGGTGGAACGGATCAGAAATTCAATCTTCTTGTCGGCCGCGATCTACAACGATCCTACAGTCAAGAATCGCAATGTATCATAACTGTTCCGATTCTTGAGGGTCTCGATGGCGTCAACAAGATGTCAAAGTCGCTCGATAACTATATCGCCGTTGAAGACACACCTCGCGATATGTTCGGTAAAACTATGCGTGTCTCCGACCCACTTATGCTTCGCTATTACGAACTCCTTACCGACGTCAGTGTCGATGAGCTTGATCGTATGAAGGAAGACATGAAGGCCAAAAAAGTAAATCCACGCGATCTAAAAGTTCGCTTGGCTCAACTTTTTGTCTCACGCTTTCACGGTGAAGCTGCAGGCAAGGCAGCGGTCGAAGAATTCGAGCGGATTTTCGTCAATAAAGGTTTGCCAGACGATATGCCAACGCACAAAGTGCCAGCGGCAAAATTCCAAGGCGAAATCGATGTGCCGTCGCTCCTTAAAGAATTTGAACTTGCTCCATCGACAAGTGAAGCAAGGCGACTGATTACTGGCGGAGCGGTTGAGCTCGCCGGCGAAAAAGTCGCTGATATAAAAATGAAATTAAATTTGAAGGCGGGTAGTGAAGTCGTCATCAAAGCCGGCAAAAAGAAGTTCGCAAAATTTCTTTTGCAGTAAGAGAGGGGGCTCGAATGCCCCCCGAGCATTTAATTGTTGGAAAGAAAAAATGAAGGTTAAGTTCGTACCGCAAAATTTGGAGTGTGAAGTGAAGCCTGGGCAGAGCATTCTGCACGTGGCGCAAGACAATAACATTCACATCAAATCCGTCTGCCGAGGCGTTCCCTCGTGCGCGGAATGCCGAGTGAAAGTCACCTCTGGCGAGCACAACGTCATTCAACCTTCTAAAACGGAACTTGGTCTCATCGGTACAGCATGGTTCATCGATGGCCGAAGGCTCTCATGTCAGCTTCGATGTTTTGGCGACATCACTGTCGACCTAACCGAACAAGTCGACAGAAAAGATGCGCCAGGCAAAAAGCCAAAGGGCCGTTACAATAAAGACGAACTTCAGGAATCGCGCGCAATCATGGGCAACTTGATCATGAGCGACAAGGAACTTAAAGAACTCAAAGAAGATGCAGATGTCATTGCAAGTGCGGCGGATCCAGTCATGGCGCTCGGTCCCGACGGAGTTCCTACAGCAGACGAAGACGAAATCGAACTCGGTGAAGGCGGAATCAATCTCGATGATGACGACGATGAAGAGCAAGTCGAAGGCTTGAGTAGCTCAGGCCCGCAAAGCCAAGGCGGTCTGCAATCCCCGGGGCAGAAAAAGCGCAGACGTCGCAGAGGCGGTCGTGGCAAGCGTCGCGGTGGCGGTGGCGGTGGCGCTGGCGGCGGCGGACAAGGCGGCCCACCTCGAGGTGCACCTCCATCCAGCAGACCTTCTTAATTAAATTTAATTGGCAAAATTAATTTGTAGGTTTTTGCTCGGTTTGAGTGAGCGAGGCGTGCAGCTTTTTTAGCGACTCTTCGTAGCTTTTTTCAGTCGAGAGCTCGACCCTATCTGCCTTAACACTCGCGGGTGCTCGTTCGATCTTGGCGTCGCCAAGCGTTCCAACATGTCCATAATTGCGTCTGATTTCATCTTGGAGTTCTTTTGAAATGTTCAACTTCTCCAGGTCGTCCAACTCGCTCTGATCGATCACGACCGCCCCTGGCTTCGCTTGGGTCGCAATCGACTGGTCGTCAAGTGCGTAAGGCATCTCGCCGCCATCGAGCTGTTTTATCATGAGCGAGAGTTTCTCCTCGTTTTCAAGTAACTCAAGAAGCTTCTGAGCATTGAGGTTGCCATTTTGCTGCTTAATCATGGAAATGAACTGCGGTAGCTGCCTGAGCTTCACCCCTTTTGGCAGCATCGCGGAAATAATGAGCATCGACAGGAGGCTCGTTAAAACCGACGTCAAAATGTATTGGATCACCTTATTCATTAGTTAACTTTTCGGTAGATCTTAGGAAAACCACGACCCTCAAAAAAATCTAGACCATTTTTTTTTGGCTTTTTTCGGGCTGATTTAACGGCGGATCGCCTTAGATCGGGCACTTGGAGTTAGGCGTCAGATAAAGAATTGGTGAGTGCCTCATTTTGATATTGCGCTTGGGCCTAACTTTTCTGATCATTGAAATGCGGGGCGATGTGAGTCAAGGAAGACTAGATCGGGTCGAAGTGCTCGGCATCGCTCATTTTTTTCTCCCGCATGAGCCTACCAAACAATTAAATTGCCAGAAGAATCATGGGTTTATAAGCTACGGCCCATGAAGAAACTTGTCCTTATTCGCCACGGCGAATCCACTTGGAACAAAGAAAACCGCTTTACGGGTTGGTACGACGTCGACCTCTCCGAAAAAGGTAAAGAAGAAGCGCACGCGGCCGGCCGATTATTGAAGTCGGAGGGTTGGCAATTCGATATCGCGCACACTTCTGTCCTTACTCGCGCCATTCGTACTCTCAATGTGCTTCTAGATGAACTCGGTCAGGCTTGGGTTCCAGTATATAAACATTGGCGCTTAAACGAGAGACACTACGGCGGTCTCACTGGCCTCAACAAAGCGGAAACTGCAGCGAAGCACGGTGATGAACAAGTTTTTATTTGGAGAAGAAGCTACGACATTCCACCGCCACCGCTTGAGGAAAGTGATCCTCGGCATCCAAAACATGACCGCAGATACAAAGATGTTTCGCCAAAAGATCTGCCATCAACCGAGAGCTTAAAAACTTGTGTCGCGCGAGTTGTACCTCATTGGGAAAATGTCATTAAGCCAGATGTCGCAGCCGGGAAAATGGTGTTGCTCGCGGCACACGGCAATTCGATTCGTGCGCTCATTAAATTTTTAGAAAACGTTTCTGATGCGGAAATCGCTGAGCTCAATATTCCAACAGCTGTGCCCTTAGTTTTTGAATTTGATGATTCGATGAAATTCTTGCGCCGCTATTACCTTGGCGACCAGGAAGCGATCGCCAAAGCTGCAGCTGCAGTTGCAGATCAAGCTAAGAATAAATAGCAGAGTAATTAAAAGGGACACCTCGATGCCAAAAAGCTCAAAATCGCTTCGTCAAAGACCTCGCCGCAACCGTACTATCGAGGCCGTTCGAAAACTTGTGCGCGAGCACACGTTGCTAGCCGATCATTTGATCCTTCCGCTTTTTGTGATGGAGGGAAAAGACAAGCAAGTCGCAATCAAATCGATGCCTGGACAGTTTCGATATTCTCGCGACAAAATTATCGCAACAGCGAAGCGCGCAGCAAAGCTAGGTATTCCAGCTGTCGCACTCTTTCCGGTAATCGATGACAAGCTTAAAGACAAATACGCTAAAGAGTCGGTGAACAAAGACGGACTTTTGCAAAAAACCATTCGTGACTTAAAAAATTCCGTTCCAAATATCGCAGTCATCACTGACGTCGCGATGGATCCGTATTCAAGCGACGGTCACGATGGTTTGGTTGAGGGCGGAAAGATCGTTAACGATAAAAGCGTTGAGATTTTAGCCCGAATGGCCGTCGCGCAGGCAAAAGCGGGTGCTGATATAGTCGCACCAAGTGACATGATGGATGGACGAGTGGGCGCAATTCGACAAGCACTCGACGCCGAAGGTTTTATCGATACTGGAATTTTATCGTACGCTGCGAAGTACGCATCGAGCATGTACGGTCCGTTTCGTGAAGCACTCGACTCAGCTCCACGTGCAGGAGATAAGAAAACATATCAAATGGATCCGGCAAATAAGCGCGAAGCGATTCGCGAAGTTCTCTTAGATATCTCTGAAGGTGCCGACATCGTAATGGTGAAGCCTGCTTTGTCGTATCTAGATGTGATTGCGCAAGTTCGTTCAAAGGTGAACGTACCCGTTGCCGCATATCAAGTGAGTGGCGAGTACGCGATGATAAAAGCCGCAGCTGAACGCGGATGGATTGATGGCGAGCGAGTGATGGCCGAAACGCTTTTGTCGATTCATCGGGCAGGCGCCGACATGATTCTTACATACTTCGCGCTTGAAATGGCAGAGGCGCTGCAATGATTTTACCGACAATGATATCAGCGACATGAAGGCACCTACGTCAAAGATCTTAACAACGAATGTTGTGGTCGCTGCTCTCGGATACTTCGTTGATATTTATGATCTCCTTTTGTTCGGAATTGTTCGCGTTGCGAGCTTAAAGTCGATCGGCGTGCCTGACGACAAGCTTCTTGAGAACGGTGTTTACCTCATCAACATGCAAATGAGCGGCATGCTGGTCGGAGGATTGTTGTGGGGAGTTCTCGGCGACAAAAAAGGTCGCATTTCAGTTCTGTTCGGCTCGATTTTTCTCTATTCGATCGCAAATATCTTAAATGCATTCGTGACGAACGTGGATCAATACGGAGTTTTGCGTTTTGTGGCTGGCGTGGGTCTGGCGGGAGAACTGGGAGCTGCGATTACACTAGTATCTGAAACGATGACGAAAGAATCCCGAGGTTACGGAACGACAGTGGTCGCTTCGGTTGGAATTTTGGGCGCTGTCGTCGCTTCACTTGTTGGCGATGCGTTTAGTTGGCAGACGGCGTACATTATTGGCGGAGTCATGGGGCTTTTGCTTTTAGTCCTACGTGTGTCGATGTATGAGTCTGGGCTTTTTGCTTCGGCGCAAAAGTCGTCGGTAAAAAAGGGTGACATCTCGATGTTGATTTCGCCCTTTCCACGTTTTATCAAATATCTGCGCTGTATTTTAATTGGCGTTCCAGTTTGGTTTGTGGTCGGAATCTTACTGACGTTTTCACCGGAACTTTCTCAAAGCTTGGGCGTACAAGGTGTTGTGACGGCAAGCAAGTCGATCATGTTTGGCTACATCGGTCTTTCAGCTGGAGATTTCGCAAGTGGTTTTATCAGTCAGAAGCTCGGCTCTCGACGTAAAGTCATGGCAGCGTTTTTAGTTTTCGCGCTGATTTTGTCGGTCGTTTACTACTTCAGTCACGGCATCTCTAAAACTATGTTTTATTCGCTTTGCGTGGGTCTCGGTTTTGGCGCGGGCTACTGGGCTGTCTTTGTCACGAACGCCGCAGAACAATTCGGAACGAACTTGCGTGCAACAGTAACGACAAGCGTCCCTAACTTCGTTCGGGGATCTGTGGTGCTATTAACGTTAAGTTTTCAAGCGCTCTCAAAATCGATGAATCTTTTGAATGCCGCTTTGATTGTGGGCCTTGTATCCTTCGCTGTTGCCTTCATTGCCCTTTGGTTCATGCAAGAAACCTACGGTAAAGACCTCGATTACTTCGAGGAAGCATAATTGTTTGCGAACTCTCACGTTCGCTGTCGAACTAGTTCCTCGAATTTTTTAGTTCTACACTGAGACTAAATTAAAATCAGTTACTGCCAGCTAGTCGTTGGTACGTAAGATGCACTACTAGTTCAAATGCCTTAAGGGGGATATATGAACGTTATTGAACATATCAGTTGGAATCGTGCTTTCGTTGTTTCACTAGCGGCCTACGTGGCCATCTTGTTCACGCTCGGCTAAGCGGCTACTCTCGCAGGTAGTTTACGAGCTGAGTTTTGTATGGCTCATTGTGATACATCAAAAGCAGTCGAGCGATATGATGCACACCTTGCTTCATCGATCGACGACTAGCCGGTTTATCGGGGCTTTCAAAAAACAGCAAAAAACTGCTTGAGGTGATTAGGACAACGTCGCTGATCATTTGCATTTCTTCTGGGTCTGAGACTTTCCGGGTCACACCGGATTTCACCCAGTGAATGTAAGTCGCTTGTAAAAGTCGGCGAGTTTTCTGCAGGTGCGTTTTCCAACGCTTTGCCAACTGCGGATCTTTTCGGCGCAGGTGATACATTTCGCGATGGAAAAAACGAAAATCCCAAAACACCTCAAAGGATTTTTCAATTAACTCAATTGGAGTTTTTGGAAAAACAGTTTTATTCGACGTTTCGTCAGTCGCCTCATGATTCGACCTCCAGATCGAGTAAGTCGCCTTGCACATGCGATCGAAGAGTTCCCTAACGATTTCTTCTTTATTGCGAAAGTGAAAATACAAATTGCCGGGGCTAATTTGCAGATCCTGCGCAATATGATTCGTCGTGACTGGCACAACGCCGTTTTGATTGAACAGTTCGACGCTAGTTTGCAGAATGCGCTCTCGGTTTTTCGCAGCTTTCATGAGGACTGGAGTTTTAGCTCTAAATGTCCCACGTATCAACTATTTTAGGTTATTCCACCGACTAATCACTCTTCATCAGAACAAATTGCTCTATTTTGAAAATGCTCCCAAGTAGGTGAGGGTAGGGTTTATGGCTGATACAACAATTCGACGTAAGCGTGCCCTTCTTTTGGTAAACCCAAAGGCTCGGAGTGGAGCGAAAGTTTATGTTGAAGCCGCAAGTTTACTTGAAGGTCGCGGCTATACGGTTTTACGAGCGCAAAACGCGCAACCGCAAGACTTCTGCCGACTCATCAACATCTACAGTAGTAACGTTGATTTAATAGTTGTCGGAGGTGGCGATGGAACGATTCGTGGCACCTTGAAGGCGCTCATTGAAACGAAAACGCCTTTTGCGATTCTTCCGCTGGGTACCGCAAACAATTTTGCACGTAACTTAGGAATTCCGTTGGATCTACATTCTGCACTGGAAGTGATTGGTAACGGAAAGACGAAACTAATCGATGTCGGCGTAGTGAATGGCGAGTATTTCGTAAATGTGTCGGGACTGGGACTGAGTACCGTCATTAATCATCAAATTTCTAGTGCTCTTAAGCGTCGCTTCGGAGCCTTCGCTTATATTTGGTATGCGCTAAAAATCATTCGTCGGTTTAAACCGTTTCATGCGCGAATCACCTCAAACGGCGTAAGCCGAGTTGTGCGCACGATGCAAATTACGATTTGTAACGGCAAACATTATGGACCCGGCATGATCGTAAACGAAGATGCCAGCATCGACGATGGGAAGCTCGACCTGTTAAGTACCGAGATCGAGAAATGGTGGCGTGGAATTAAAATCATTCCGTCATTCTTCAAAGGTATCTATAAAAAACGCCATGAAGTGCGCCTGGTGCAGGCCGAGGAAATTGAAATTTGGACCCGCTGGCCGTTACGTATCGATGCGGACGGCGAAATTCTTACTCGCACGCCCGCAAAATACAAAGTGATACGAAATGCACTTACGGTCTATGCCCCTGATGAGCCTGCTGTAGACGTGCAATCCTCTCCTCAAGCGGAGGGTGGGTCATGAACAAGCGAGCCATACCGCGCTTATCGCGAGTCGAAATCTTAAACGCTTGGAACGAATTCGAATCACCGACCGGAGTAAGATCGTCTGCACCCACGCGGTGAACTGCGGCCAGCGATTGCAACGCTGTGATCATGTTCTGGCGGCCAGCAAGATTAGCTCCACCCGCGTCTGCGCGGAATTCGCGCCAACGAGAGAACCAGAACACAACCATGCTTCCTAAAACCATAAAGATCATTTCCAAAACCCAAACAACCATCATGTGCGCCATGCCGCTGAGGCCCGGTCCTTCACGGTCCTTATCTGCCAACGCTTGACTGATCGCAAATGCGACAACGCGAGCGAGGAACATAACGAACGCGTTCACTACACCTTGAATCAAGGTCAGTGTGACCATGTCACCATTTGCGATGTGCGCGATTTCGTGACCAAGTACGCCTTCAACTGATTGGCGATCCATTCGCTGAAGAAGTCCTTCCGAAACTGCAACGAGCGATCTCGACTTCGTCGGTCCGGTTGCAAAGGCATTCACTTCAGGCGAATTGTAAATTCCAACCTGAGGCATTTTGGGAAGATTCGCGCGACGTGCAAGGCTATGAACTGTCTGCACGAGATCGCGAAGTTTAGGATCAGTCGTATTTGGATCGATGATTTTCACGCCCATCATCCACTTCGCCATGATTCGCGAAAGCGAAAGCGAAATCAGCGCGCCGCCCATACCCCAGAGTAAGCAAAACACCATCAGCGCGTTGTAGTTGATACCACTCGCTGCCATGTAGCTTGGCACGCCAAGGAACGAGGTGATGATAGAGATTGAGATTACGACGAGAAAGTTAACCGCTAGAAAAAGGACAATACGTTTTGCCCAAACCATTTTGTCTAACTCCTTATCATTCTAATTAGAATGTAGCTCAAATATGAGAGGTGCCTTGGCTCCAATATGAGGTGCCTAGGCACAGTGTCAAGGTCCTAGCTGCCAGGCGGCTTATTGTGCAGGTGAACCGGCTTTCCTTTACGACGCATATTGAGGTTAATCAGCTCGACGAAAATACTGAAGCCCATAGCGAAGTAAACATAGCCTTTTGGAATATGCATACCCAAGCCCTCTCCCATTAATACTAAACCGATCATGAGTAAGAAGCTGAGTGCCAGAATTTTAATTGTCGGATGCCGTTCTATAAAATTGTGAATTGTGCCGCCGGTAATTAACATTACGATAAGGGCAATGATGTTCGCGGCGACCATGATTGAGATGTGGTCGGTCATGCCCACAGCGGTAATAACGGAGTCGAGTGAGAAGACGATATCTAAAATCATGATTTGAATGATGACCGCTGCAAAGATTGCGCGTTTCTTTGCGCTGTCGCCGCCGCTTTCATCTTCACCTTCAAGCTTGTGGTGAATTTCAGTTGTCGCTTTGTAGAGAAGGAACAGGCCTCCGCCGATCAAAATCAGAGATTTTCCAGAAAGTTCGCGGCCCATCACCGTGATGAGCGGTTCGGTTAGGTGAACAATCCAGCTAATGACTGCAAGAAGTCCTAAACGAGTCACAAAAGCGCCTGCTAAACCGACGCGCCGAGCCTTTGCTCGGTCTTCTTCTGGAAGTCGGCCTGCTAAAATGCTGATGAAGATCAAATTGTCGATGCCCAACACGATTTCCATCGTTGAGAGCATAAGCAAGCTTAACCATGCCTCGGGCGAGTTCAAAATTTCCATCATTGATGCTTCTCCGTTCAGTTCTCTGATTAGACGAAGATGTGCTAGAAATGTAAAGAGTCGAAAGGATAAATTTATCTCCTCTATCAAGCAACCTATCAGCCTGCTTCGCAGAGTGTTGTTCGAACGCATTCAGGTGCGTGCGTTGATTGTGTTTCTCTCGCTGCTTGCCGCATTTTTTGGCGTTTCAAGCCCGCTCTTTCAGAAATTATTTATCGACCGGCTAATGGGCATCGGCGACACGATTACGGGTGGCTATTTCGATGGCTTTCCAATCTGGGCTTTCATATTTGGCACCTTTCTCTCGCTGCTTGCTGGTGGAGCGTGCAACACGCTGGCCGTGTGGATTGCGGCCAAAGAAGCCATGCATTTTCAGGCTGTGGTTTCCGAAACACTTTATAAAAAAACTCTCCGAATGCGATCTGACCAGTTAGGACATCGCCCAGTTGGGGAAATCGTCGCTCTGTATGCCACGGATGTTCCAGGGTCGACTCAAATTCTTGAACAAACACTTCCTATGACGGCGAGCACGATCTTTCCTCTTATTTTTGCGCCGATCGTCGTGCATTGGATCGCGAATATTCCCCTCAGTTCCATTTTCATTCTATCGGCGCTGATTATTTTGCTTAACGTAATTCTTGCGAATCGACAGTCACACTTCTTTTATCTCTTTAAACACTTGGCCGCCGAACGTACCGGCATCGTCAATGAGTGGATTCAAAACATCAGGCTCTTAAGAATTCTTGGTTGGACAGAAAATTACGAAAGTAAAATTCAAGCAAAAAGAATTGAGGAAACCGTCAATCGTGTTCGTATGGTTACGAACGGGCAAACGATGAGTTCGATCGGTTCAACGATCAGCTTTTTTATTAATATTGCCGGAGTTGCGGCCTTAGTTTCCTACCGCCCAGAGGAAATGAACCCAGGCCAAATTTTTGCCATGCTTTGGATTTTTGGTGTGTTCCTTGCGCGTCCATTTCGCCAAATTCCTTGGATGTTTACGATGGGGCTTGATGCACTTACAAGCATTCGTCGGATCGAACTATTCTTGTCTGAGCGTGACGAAGGCGATGTGACTACCAATCTTGAGCGAAGACAGCGTGTGGATGATCGCAATGCCGCGATTGACGTGAAAGGCTTGCGTCTGGCGATTCATAACAACATTCTTCTTCGCGGAATCGATTTTAAAGTTGAAAACGGGGAGTGGGTCGCCATCGTCGGTGAAGTTGGTAGCGGCAAGACATTATTACTTCTTTCGTTGATGGGTGAAACGGGTGCGCAGTTTGATCATTACTTTGTGGGCGGGCACGATGTCTTAAAGTGGTCGGTCAACGATCGACGATCACTCTACTCGTTTGTTCCGCAAGAGGGCTTCGTTATGAGCGCAACGCTGCGGGAAAACGTTGCTCTTGAGTATGGACATGGCGAGGACAACGACTTGCGAATTTTGGATGCGCTCAAACTTTCGCAATTCGATGTTGTGCAAGAAAAGATTCCGGGCGGGCTTGATGCTGAGATCGGCGAGCGTGGTGTGAATCTCTCAGGCGGTCAGCGTCAGCGGGTCAGTCTCGGTCGGGCCGAGTATTTCACGCGTCCACTTTTACT
>JANOUF010000098.1:0-2673 GCA_031416685.1 Bdellovibrionales bacterium | reverse complement strand
ATTAACTCGAGGAATTGGCACGCAGCCAGTGCTACTCGGCAACTATGTCATTTACGGTGAGTCCGACGGAAATTTGGTTGTGGCGGATTCTCGTACGGGTAGTGAGCTTTCTAAGTTTGCTCCTGGACGTGGAATTCTGGCAACTCCACTCGCGAATAAAGACAACGAGATCTATTTTATTTCGACAAACGGAAACCTTTTTTCGATGCGACTTTCTCTTCGCAATGAAAATGACCGACTTCCATGGCAAGAGGCGGGTCTTTAATGTTCACTCGCATTTTTGCGCTAACACTGATCGCTTTAAGTCTAGGTTGTGTTTCTGGACACTGTCGGCAAAATCCAAAAACGCCTGAAGCGCCAGTGGCGTCAACGGTAACGACTGAATCAAGCGGAGCAACGTCCACGGTGACGCCTGGAGAGAGCGCCGCGAATGGAAGCCAACCAGCTCCCAACAATCCAACTGCGCCGTCGAATGCCGCAGTGATTGTGTATAAGGAAGATGGAAGTCTTCAGTGCGCCATGGGAAAGCCAGTTAAAATCGACGACATGGAAAAAGAACTCAAAGGAATTCCTGTGCTCGGGCGCGAGAAGAAATCAGACGGCATGATGCGAATTCAGCTGTGTGGAGCACCGACTGGTATGATGAATACATTTAAAATTCCTGCAAATCGATTGAGTGATGCCCAAAAGCTTGGGTTTAAGAAATGGGCTTTCTGATTTAGTTTCTTGTCGACCAAAGCCTAATTCCGCAAACTATCCAACTAACGCTTATTGATGTGTAAATCACTTTCATGAGTTCCGCGCCTGTGAGTTCTCTTGAGCCAAGAATGGGCCTAAGCATACGCCGAGTGAACTCACCTTGAGCTTTGTCGGCTTCCAGCAGATCCGGTCGGTGTTTCTTTAACAAGGCTTGCTCGATGTTGGTTAGCACACAGGCGCCGTTGTTCGTTTTCCAGTGAATGACAAGTGCCGGAATGAAGACCATGTTGAACATCCAGGCTTGCTGCCATGGAAGAAGCCACGCGCCGATGACGAAGATGGTAATGATGAGATGCACGAGCTTTAAAGCTTGAATCGTTAACATAAGTTGATGGTAAATAATGGTTATGGATAAAACAACCGCGCTCATTGAACTCGAAGCCGCATTAAAGCAACTCAATTCCACTCAGATTGGACGTCGAGCATTTTTAATGGCCACACCGATGCTCTTCGCTGCGTGTGCAACAGGACCGCAAACTCGCACGCGCGAAGGAGACAACTCCGGTCAAAATACGGAGATCACTGTTGCCGATGAACAACGAATGTCGCGCGAAGCACTTCAGGAAATGCGCAAAGACTATCCGGTACATGAAGATCCAGATCTACAACGATACGTTGCTGGTGTAGGAAACCATTTGATAGCGGCGAATGGCCTGAATGCAAACCCGTATCAATACACATTTACCGTAGTGGATGTGCCGACTGTAAATGCGTTTGCACTTCCAGCTGGAACAATTTTCGTAACTGCTCCGCTGCTTGCGATGGCGGAATCGGAAGCGGAGCTTGCCGGAGTTCTTGGCCACGAAGTCGGTCACATCAAAGCACGACATACCGCCGAGCGAATTGATGCTGCTCAAAAGAGTCAGAAGCGAAATATTTTCTATGCTCTTGGTGGCGGCGTTTTGGGCGGAGCGGCTGGTTACGGGCTAGGAAAACTTCTATGCAGGCCTGAAGACAAGAAGTGCCTACAGACCGCTACTATTGCTGGAGCTGCCGGTGGAGCGGGTGCGGGCCTTTTAATTCAAAAGTATAAATTCATGGCCAATTCCCGGGAAGATGAAATGGAAGCGGATCGTATTGGGTTCCGCACTTCAGTGAAAGCTGGCTATGACAAAGATCATGTTGGCAAGTTCTACGCAAAACTCTTGAAGATGGAAGAGTCGAGGAATAAAGGTGGATCACCGATGCTCGCGTCTTTTGCGGATGCCATGAGTACGCACCCACCGAGTCGAGAGCGAGTTATTCAAATGGAGGAGTTGGCAGCTCATCAAAGAAATTCTAGCGGCGTCGTTGTGAATACTCCTACGTTCGAAAGAATTCGTAAACGGGCTCAGCGCTACGTGAAATCATGAAGTATATTATCTCCGGAACAAACCGTCCCAACTCTCGAACTCGCCAAGTTAGCGACATGCTTTTAAAGCTTTACAACGATCTCGGTGAGAAAGCTGAAATCATGGACTTACGCGATCTTGGATTGGGCGAGCTCTATGAGGTCGATTACGGCGCCAAGATTCTTCCTGAAAAAGCAAAAGCAGCCATTGATAAAGTTGATTCGGCCGAAGGCTTACACATCGTACTTCCTGAATACAATGGCTCGATGCCAGGCGCCTTAAAACTTTTCATCGACTACTGGTCCTATCCAAAATCTTTTGAAGCAAGACCTGTTGCCTTCGTCGGACTTGGCGGTCGATTCGGTGGCTTGCGACCTGTTGAACATTTGCAAGGTGTGTTTGGGTACCGCAACGCTTACGTCTTTCCTGTTCGCATTTTCATTACTGATGTGGTCAATGCAATGAAAGATGGCGAATTAAAAGATCCGAAACTCATGGATCTTGTGAAAACCCAAGTTGAAGGGTTTTGTCGTTTCGTTCGAGCACTTCAATCGGAGTCGCTCGATGCAAATTCCGTTTTGCA
>JANOUF010000097.1:0-14269 GCA_031416685.1 Bdellovibrionales bacterium | reverse complement strand
GCAAAGGGTGCGGATGTCTGAATCCGTTTTTTCTTTTCGTTTCGGGCCTAACTTTTTTGTGACATTGAGTTCGATTGGAAGACCGTGGCAATCCCACCCGGGAATGAATGTGCAGGAGTAGCCGGACATGTTTTTGTATTTTACGACGAAGTCTTTTAGGCACTTGTTGAGAACGTGACCGATGTGGATGTTGCCGTTTGCGTACGGCGGGCCATCAGCGAATGTAAAATTCGTGCGGCCTTTGTTCTTCTCAAGAATTTTTTTGTAGAGATCTTTCTTCGTCCACTCCGCAATCATTTGCGGCTCGCGCTCTGGCAGATTTCCCTTCATCGGGAAGTCCGTCACGGGCAGTTGTATTGTCGCTTTGTATTCCACAAGGTCCTCCGCTGAGCGATCTTTCCTTGATGGCACTTGATAGGCTGAGCACCCCTAAACGGCGTACGCTTGCGCGTCCATGCCGCTCAGCCGAAAACGTTCGCTCCGCATCCTGCTTCGCTCCCGCGGAGTACCGCGCTGACGCGTTTTCGGAGCCGCCATTTAGGGGTACTCATCCTATCAAGTTTCACCAATGGAATGATCGTTCTAAGCTAGCAGAGCTTTAAGGTTTTTGTAAGCGACTGCGACCATCATATTGAGGGCTTCGGCGTCGCTAGTGAGGTTCATCTGTTTTTTGACCTCTTCGAGCATGGCTCGGGAGGCTGCGTTTAGATTATGGGCCAGTTCCGCCTGTCGTTCTGGTGCGGCTTCGAGGGGACGTACGACAGGCTGAAGGCTTTGCGAGGTTCCTGCAATCACAGGGGCTGGTGCCTGTGCTAAGGGTGCGGTAGTCGCCCCTGCGAAAGCAGCCGCGGTTACCGCGGTTGTTGCAGCCGTTGCGGCGGCCGCCATGTTTAAAGCTTCCGTCTTAAACCTTGCTGAAAATCCTGATGTGGACGGCGGTGGCTGTCGTACTTGAGATGTCGCTTCTGTTTCCAACTTAGGCTGTTCAGTTTGTTTGAAAGCTTCCGTCAGATTTTTCAAATCCGTAAAAAACGTTTGGGAACTCACAGGTGCGTCCGCTTCTGGAGAAGCATTTCCAAACTTCTGCGCACGCAAGTAAATCCCGACAAGAGCGTCGGGATTTTGCGCGAGCTTCTTGATGTGTTCCGGCTGGTGTTGCAACCATTGGAACGCAGTCGAAAGCATCTCGCGCGTGTAAGCCTGCGGAGGAAGCGTGGGTCTGTTCTTCATGAGCGGCCCGGAAATTACAGTGACTGACTTTTCACCGCAATCAAAAAACTTTGAATGAACACTATTTCAGCACGCCAAGGAAAAAAGTTTCTCCTCCGAAAATTTCCATGATTGACAGTACTTAGCGTGAATAATTTTGTGAGCAACTTGAGTTATCCACATCTCCACTGCACGCGAGATGAGCATCGCGCTCACTCACGTAGGTAACTACGTAAACATGAGTTGTGGATGAAGCCCTGTCCGTGTCGTCACGGGCACGCTGGCATTACTGTACATGTATAGATCGCAGTACCGCCAAATGGAGCGCCCGTATCCAAATCAATATCAACCGTGACATTCAAGCCGTTCGCCATGAAGTTTTGCGTAGTTCCGCAGATTGTATCTCCTGGAGGTGCGTCACATGTGAAACTAAACGCCGTTGGCACACCCCCAACCCATACTGTGCCGCTACAACTTCCGTTTGCCTCAGGCTCAGCTCCTGCACCAAACGACGTCATGGCTATGGCAGCAAACGTTCCGGACGAGTTGCCTTTGCATTTGCCTGGCCCGCAAACTGAAAAGCTCGCTGACGCAACACATGTACTTGGTGGAATTGGCGATGCAGTAGGACCCGGCGTAGGAGATGCGCTCGTGTAAACAGCTAGGCAAATCGGTTGCCCCTGAGCATCGACACCAGACATGAAAAATCCTGGGCCCTTTGATTCACAGCTAATTTCAAGATCTTTGCAAATTGGAGTCATGGTCGCAGCATCAAAACCTGCAACGTACCTTCGCGGATCAGAGGGGCCAATACCGGTGTTGCAATCCAAGTCCGGGAATCCGCAAACGCACTGTTGATTTAAAGCAGTTGGGATGTATCGGCAGCCGAGTCTTTCGCACACAGCTTGCGCACTTGGCTCAATTGCACAGCTAATGAAAGTGTAGTCGTTCACGGCCGGGTTGACGAATACAAGATTCAAACTTCCAACAACTCTCGGTGCCAGCGGTCTACCGGAGGTGATTTGGGAGGCTGCTATGACCAATTCACCAGTTTTAGTGTTCGGCGTGCCTGGTTTATCAACTGCATTCCGTATGTAAAAACTTTCGATCTTTAAATCCAAATCAACCATATCGACATTTTGCTCAACTCGAATGCGCCCTCCGGCAGCGCCCGTAAGATTTGATTCAAGCGAAATTTGTTGTCCTGCAGGAGTACTGGCCAGTGCATTGTCATAGGAGTTAGCGGAATAAGCGCTTGCGCCCCTGAATTGCAATCCAGTGCCGACGGGAGTGCCCGTGCAAGCTTTTTGATTCGATCCAATTGTTTCAACGACATTCACTAGAGATTGTACGCTCTGAACTGAATTCGCATTTTGCGCGGTTTTGAAAAGATTTGTTGCGATCGTTGCGCCAACGCCAGCAAGTAGTCCTACCCCGAGGATCATGCCCATCACGAGAAGAAGCGTGCTTCCGGATTCTGATTGAATTTTAGAAATCAAAAGCTTCCTCATTCAAACTCTCATCACGTTAAGGTGAACACACAATAGTAGAAGTTTCGTTCAACGCTGGGCAAAAGACCCGCGCGTTTCCGGAACAACACAAAGCACTCGGAGTCGGCGCACTTACTCCTACCCAACTACAGAGTGGACCTGAGCCAGTAGTATCGCCGACTGCCGCGCAGGTCGGACCGGCTCCGCTCCCGCTGCCCAGAGGGGCGCCGGAACCGCTATTGAGAGGAACTGGAGCGCAAATATTTCTTTCGATACCGACGCCAACTAAGAAGCTAGTGCCAGGGCAAGTGTCACCGCCAAGTGGACGACAGTCAGGAACGCCATTTTTGAAAGCAATCGGGAAATATCCTGGCGTTGAACAAACTGCTAACGCCGCCAGACATCGGCACGGCGGCATTTGCGCAGCATCGTAGACACAACCCATACCTTCACAGACTGGTTTTAAAGTTTCAACTGTTGGCGCAAGACAGTTCGTGACTGGCCACGAGGCGCCCGAAGTATCGATGTTCAAAATGACTGAGCCCATGATTTTTTCTCGGATCGACTGTTCGTTATTAAAATCGGTCACCGACATACGCACTGAATACAAAACCTGTTTCACGAGAGGATCATCATCGGGGGTAGGATCTAAATCCAACGCATCGGTAAGTTTAAGTTCAATAAAGCGAAGTCTCGCTGCAGGTAAGTCTGTTGATCCGCCTGTGGGGGAGCCGGTGACACTGCCGTGTATGATTTCGCCGGTCATGTCTCCACCAGCTTGGATATTTTTAATACGAAGAGCAATATGCCTCTGAGCAG
Organism: Bdellovibrionales bacterium; assembly: GCA_031416685.1. GTDB lineage: Bacteria > Bdellovibrionota > Bdellovibrionia > Bdellovibrionales > JAMPXM01 > JANOUF01. The sequence goes on along the minus strand of JANOUF010000097.1, from coordinate 10,751 downwards.
GAACCGAGCCATTGAATTGAAGAGGCACTCCGCTAGCTGGCCCGAGCGCATCCGTGCAAGAAGTTTCGTATCGAAGTGCTTCCGCGATTATTCCGGCAACTGAATTGGCTGCAAGTCTGCGGTCGGTGTTCGATGTTGCTCGGTTAGTCGTGCTGAGAACTTGCGCGCCAGTGTACGCAAGAACCAAGATCAATGCGCTAACCAACATGACTTCAACATAACTGAAGCCTCCTTGGTCGTTCGCCTGATGCAAGATCCGAGCTGACATTTCTAATCCGTTACTTGGCGATACTTTCCGCCGCTGAGTATTCCCCGTTTGTATCCACCTGAACAGGTCGTTGGCGTAAAATCAACATCAGTGGACGTCACGTTGTTTACATGTCCCAAGTTTCCGTTCTGACATTGGCTAACGCCGTAAGTAAACTCCGCGTAGCCCCAACCTAAATCCGCATCCTTAACGCAAAACACGCAGTACTCACCATTTGCAATCATGTGTCGATCACATCGGCAGCTTGGAACATCAGGAGGTTTTACTGATGGTAGGGACGCGGTCAAATTCGGAACTGAATAATTGATGCCGACTTCAGCTGAACATGTTTGAGAATTCGCGCTGTAAACAAGCAGGGGATCTAAACCGCAGACAAATTGCCCTTGCATCGCAATACCTGACGAGTTCATCGCTGAGTAATCCTGCATACAGGCTTGGTAACTGAATTCGCCAAGCGAAGTTTGGCTCACACAATTCGAAGGAGGCGAGCCCATGGATGGCGCGGTGATATCTTGAAACAATAATGGAGACGCAAGAGACGCTCCTCCTGGCGGCGACGGTTCCGGAGCAGGTGTGCTACCGATCGGAACGACAGGTTGTGCACCACCATTCGGTAAACCAACTATGTTGTTGACGGACGGCGGTTGCGCACATTCAACGTGGCCAAGACTAAAACCTTTAGCTATAGCGTCGCCGCGACAATTTTGTTGCTGAGGAACGCAAACGCCGTCACCTCGTTCGACTGTGCCCGGAGGGCAATCGAACTCTCCACTCACATCTCGAAACGCCGAGTTGTCACACAGTTGCGTTATCGGATTCCACACCATACCGGCAATCGAGCTGCAAACTTCTTGGTTCTCGCCAATTGTTGAAGCCATATTGCAATTCATGATTGCGCCTGTAGCTGTGTCTACTTGAAGAGCGATGGTCGACAGTGCGCGAGTTGCCATTTTCTCAGCAGTACTCGTCTCATCAATAGAAGCCGTCGCATCGATGTAGACAGTTCCGACGAAACTTGTGGTCGAGGCACTTTTGTCGATTTGTTCGAGGTCGCTAATGTAAATTTGATTGATCGTATAGCCTGGATTTCCGGGAATCTCCGTGCCGGTCTGAAAAACATCCGTCGGAGCAGGTCCAAGGGTGATCGTGATATTTTGTTTGCCACCAGTTGCAGCTGTGTAAATCAAGTTTCCGTAGGAAACTCCTACCGTCTGCATACACGTCTGTGGATTGTTGATGCTTTGCTCGCGCTGCAAAAAGTTTTTTATCAGGCCGGAAGATTGAAGGAAGTCAGATTTACTGGAGAGTGCAGTATTCTTTTTATAAAAGTCCGCGATCAACGCTGCAGAACCGAGCGTTAGTACAACCATTATTCCCATTGCGACCAGAATTTCAGGCAAGACAAAGCCCGAGATTCTTGAGAGAGATACGTACCGCATATCAGTATTATGGGAGGGCCCCGGGAGAAATGGAATAACTACTTAATTTGCCACGGTTTCGTCGTAGTAGAACGTCTCGGTTTAGTACGACCTAAGGCTTGATTGGGAACAACTTTTGGACAAAGAAAAGGCAGCTCGCAAGCTGCCTTTTCAATCACAGAATTTTAGAACAAAGCCCACTTACTTTGGATCATTGAAGTCTTTTGCAATGATGCCGTACTTTTCGATCTTGCGGAGTAAAGTCTTTTTCGGAATGTTCGCGTGAAGTGCGGTTTGATTGATGCGGCCTTTAAATGTTTTCAAAGCCTTCAAGATGAATTCACGTTCGAATGCTTCTTTATGTTTGTTGAAATCGAGCGCTTCACCATTGATGGAAACGATCTCTCCAGCTCCGCTAGTTTCCTCATCGCCACCAGCGCCATCAGAGCTGGTCATTGATGAGTCTTCAGAATCATCATCAAAAAGTTGAACGGCGTCAGCGGCAGCGTTCATCGCATGGATGTTTATTCCTGTCTGAACCAAAACGGTTTCTGGCAAAGATGCGAGTGTAAGCAAATTTCCGTTTTCGAGAATGAAGGCATGTTCAATCACGTTCTCAAGTTCACGGATGTTTCCTGGCCAGCTGTATTTCTTCAGGCAGCCCATAGCTTCTGGTGTAATTCCGATGATTTTCTTGCTGTGTGACTTGTTGAATTTTTTAATAAACGTTCCAACGAGATTCTCGATATCGGTTTTGCGCTCGCCCAGTGCCGGCAAGAAAATTGGCATGACGTTCAAGCGATAAAATAAATCTTCGCGGAATTTTCCCTCAGAAATCATCGCTTCCAATGGACGATTTGTCGCTGCAATCACGCGTACATTCGTTGAAATCTCGCGGTTGCTACCAACAGGAGTGAAGAGCTTCTCTTGCAAGACACGCAAGAGCTTCACTTGCATCATGACCGGCATATCGCCTAATTCGTCGAGGAATAGTGTTCCACCCTCAGCATACTGGAATTTACCGATTTTACGTTCGTGCGCACCTGTGAACGAACCCTTTTCGTGACCGAATAGTTCAGACTCAAAAAGATTTTCAGGAACCGCCGAGCAATTGATCGCAACAAATTTTTCGTCCTTGCGAGATGAATTGTAGTGAATCGCGCGAGCAACGAGTTCTTTTCCTGTACCAGAGGCACCGCGGATAAGAACAGGCGTATCCACTTTTGCCAGACGGTGAATGATGTTAAACACCTTCTGCATTTCAAAGGAGTTGCCGATGATCTTGCGACCAGCATCCATCATGACTGGAGCCGATGCAGCAACCGAAGAAATCAACATCTGCGCGCTCAAGGCTTTTTCAACCAAGCGCACAAGCTCATCACCTTGAACCGGCTTTGAGAGATAGTTGTAAGCGCCTTCTTTGACGGCGCGAACAGCGTCATCGATCGTCGCATACGCGGTCATGATCAACACGGTCGTCGAGGGATCATGTTCTTTGATCGCTTTCAGCGTATCGATTCCGCCCATGCGAGGCATGTCGACATCGAGAATGACGAGATCAAAGTGTCCCGCTTTCACTTTCTCCATGGCGTTTACGCCATCAAAAGCTTCTTCGATTTCGAATTGGCCAGTTTGTGCCAACGTTTCACGAACGGAAAACCGTAGGCCCTGATCGTCATCGACTACTAATACACGAAGCATCACTTATCTCCTCTATAACTCTGCATGCACTTCTGGCGATTTCATTTCTGCTGATTTCTTTTCCATGCGACTCACAGCCTGAATACTGCGCTCTAGTGGAAGCTCGGAAATTCCATTTTTCAAATCTGATGGTAACTCAACCGTAAACGTCGTCCCTTGATGCAAAGACGAATCTACCGAAATTCTCCCTTTATGGAGTTCGACGAAATATTTGGCAAGGTACAAGCCAAGGCCTGAGCCTTTAATTTCTGAGGACTTCGCATTCTTCGACCGGTAGAACTTGGAGAAGACATGACCGATTTCATCATCCGGGATGCCTTGTCCTTGATCAGCTACCTGAATCACAACGCGGCCGTCTTTATCTTCTGTCGTTACTAAAATCTTAGTATTTTCAGGGCTATACTTGATTGCGTTCTCAACTAAGTTTGCAATCACTTGGCGCATGAGATCAACGTCCATCGGAACAGAGAACATCGGCTCAAGCTCAGTTGAAACCTCAATATTTTTTGATTTCGCGAGATACTCAGATTTCTTTACGACTTCCTGCACAAGCTGGTTCGGATCTTTGCTCTCAAGGTGCAGACGAAGTTCTTTGCTCTCAATTCTTCCAAGATTCAAAATCGACGAAACGAATTCTAATAATTCGTGGCTCGATTTTCCCAAAGTCGAGAGTGCTTCACGCTGCCTTTCGCTCAGTGGCGTTGGATCTCTTAAAACGATGTCTGTCATTCCTTGAATGCGCGCGATTGGCGTTTTTAAATCGTGAGACATCATGCTCAAGAAATTAGTCTTAAGCTCTTCGACTTGCGTGAGCAGTCGGTTTTTTTGATAGTACTCCCAGCTTCTGCGGTTCTCGACGATGAGGCGATACGGAATGAAGAAGTAATAGCAAATGAATGTTGCGAGAAGCGGGTGGGCCATTTTTATCCAAAGACCAAACCACCAGAGGCTTACAAATGAAAATAAACAAAAAGTCGAAAGAGTAACTGCGAGTATGCCGAGCCCGCGAGTCGGCTTCATCGCAAGAACTACGTACAACACGATAATCGAAATCAGCGACGTGAGAACTAAATTAAACCAATCAGGAACGCGGTTGATGCCGTCGTTACGGATAAGTGTGTCGAACAAGTTACCGTGCATTTCTAAAACCGTCATGCCATTGATTTCGCGAGAATAAGGCGTGCGGATGTAGTCTTTCTTTGTCGTGCGCAAATCGCGGCCGACGATCACGAGCTTGTCGCGAAGATCGACTCCGTCAATTTGCCCTTCTAATGCTCTATGAAAGCTTAAGGTTGGATATGTTCCAGCGGGACGGAAGTTGATGAACGTTTGCTTTGAATCTAAAAGTTCAAAGCGCCCATTAATTTTGTTCTCATCGAGGACATCGGGATTATAAAGGCCTGCGAGTTTCACATGCAGGAACGATTGTCCTTGGTACGACAAAAACAACCGGCGCGTGACGAGATCGAGAGAAAACAAGTTTTCATCGGAAGTCCACGGCGCTGGTACAGTTGATATTTTTGCAAATGGCGGCGGAGTTACGTATTCGGTTGCACCCTTTAGTGGAACGTCGTTGACCCCAACATAAAAGTTCGGAAGCTTTTCCGCCGTTTGCGCGAATGATTTTAAATCCTCGTAGCCACCAACTACGTCCGTCGGCTGCAGGAGGTACATCACCGCGCGAGGCTTTTGCTCGTTTAAGAACTGGAGGAACTTTGCGTGATCGTTTGCGTTGGGTGCACGCTTGAGTTTGTCGATCGTCGGTAAGTCGATGGAAACAAGAGCGATGTTTCCGCTTAAGTCGGGCGCAGGACGTAGGCGCATGCGAGCGTCAAATGTAAGAGCCTCAATATACTCAAGCGGGAAACGCGTAATGGTAAACGCAATCGCAAGCGCAAAACTGATGCGGATGACCGGGTAATAATATTTGCGTGCGATATGAGTCAGATTCAAGGACTACTCGTCTAAATCTTAAATCATCCTTGAGTCAATAAAACCGCCCGCGCGATCCAGTTGCGCGAGCAGCAATCAGAGAATCAAAAGCTTAGTCTGGAGAATTTTGCGGCAAGCATGGCATGCCGAAAACTTTCGCTGGAGCTTTCGCTTCAGTCGTTTTAGCTCCTTGAGCTGTTTTCGATTTCTCCGTCGTGACCTTTTTAATGTATTTCACGTCAGACTCCTTCTCGTTTTTCATTGCGGGATTGTTCATAAAATTCGATCCCCTTTGCTAGGATTGTTCTTGTTCTATTACAAAATTCTAAATCTTTTTTGTGTTTCGAGCCGGTCTTCGTGCGGTTTACGAACATGCAGCCACCGCCGCATAAGTGACGTGCCCAGCACGAGTTACAGTTGTTTAGCTCAATTAAGCTCGGCTGATACTTCGCAAGTTCAATGCTGTTGAGCTCAAGATCCTGACCAACTTCTTCGTCTTTCAAATTCGTAAACCAGTTACATGCGTAGAATTTCCCAGCCGTATCCACCTGCAAAAGAGTTTTGCCGGCACCACAGTGGTTGTGGATGCGCTGTTTTCCGTCAAGCATACGGAACAAATGCTCGTACTGAGAAATCTTACGAAGTTCAGTTTCGCCACCGGCTTCAAACGCTATCCGACCTACTTCACGAATGCCTTCGGCATACTTCGGGCTTACAGTTTCGTCTTCAGGTCCAGCTGCGTACCCAAGATAAATAATATCCCAAGGGAATTGGCGCAAGAATGTATAAGAGCCAACAACATCGGTGTTGTGCGCGCCAAATACAGCGTTCACAGCAAGTGCGCCGAGGCGATCTTTTACTTTCACGAGCTGCTCGATACCTTTAAGCACAAGTGGTGATGAGTCTTTGCCAGAAACCATCTTACGAATTTTATCGTTTTGCTCAGGCGCACCATCGAAGCTCACTGTGACGAATGCATTCATCTCAGCGAGTAACTCAGCATTTTCTTGATTGACGAGAGTTCCGTTCGTCGTCATTTCAAAGCGAAGTTTAATGTCGCGATGATTTGCAATGATACGCGCGTGATCAACGAGTGCACGAATAGTTTTTGGATAGATGAGCGGCTCTCCGCCGATCATGTTGATCGCAAACTTTCCGCCATCAGGGATACGGCTTAAAAGCATAGTCAGCTGCGCTTTTACTTTTTCGATATCGAGATGCGCAGTCTTTGCGCCGTAAGTTCCATCACCACCAGCTGCGCAGTAAGAGCAACGCATGTTGCAGATCTGGGCGACGTTGATGCTGAGAGTGCGGATCGTAGAATCGGGGCGACCGTCGGTGACCGACTCGTCGTTTTCCTGATTCCACTGCAAGATTTCAGACTTCACGTCTTCCGGTGAGCCTTCTGGATTTTTCAGCGCGTTCCAAACAATAGGATCCAGCTCGGCAACTTGAAGGTTGCGCGAATGAAAACCGACGACTTTTCCAGAGTCGGTTTGGATCGCTAAAATCTGATCGAAACGTGCTAGGGCCAAAGTGCCACCTACTTTCTTCAAGAGACTTAAGTAGAGCAAAAAGCCGGCCAGCTATTTGAGCGCGAAATGCAGGAATTCAGGCTACTTACGCACCAGGTTCAGGTGTCACAAGGGTATTTTGACATGGTGCGTGAAACTATTCCACGTAGAAGATGGCGCGGTTAAGGATCCGGCAATTGAAGCGGCTCACGACGATAAGTTCCTCAAAAGTCGACGAGTAATTGCCATTCCCGGCAACGACGTAGAACTCGTTTCCGTCTTCCTCAAGGTGCGAGCGGATTGCTTCGCGGCTCACTTCAGTGAACTCACCACTTGTTTCAAGCAGGTTCCAAACGCGAGCTTCTTTGATGTCGTTAACGCCGAGGTATTCCCAGCTTTTGGTTTCAAATTCTTCGCTCATACGAGAGTCGACGACGCGTGAGCAAACTCCCGCGAATGCAAAACTTGAGATGAGTACGAGGAGAATGGTCAGTGTGATTGTTCTTGCGAGTGTTTTCATGTGGCCCCCAAAGTTGAACTGCCTAAGCAGCAATGAGGGAGTTATAAACCCACGAGGCTCAATACTTCCAGTGCATAGTCTGGAAGTTATTATTCGTAAATTGCATGAAGATTCAGTTTTCAAGTTCTTGAGTGTAATCAACCCATTCGCTTTCGTAAGGCCGGGACAGCCAGATCACAAGCCACTCACCATTTCTGTAACCGAAGGTGCCCAGAAAAAGATCTTCTGGAGTTACGGATTCCAGAAATGGTTGATCGAACCCACTGACCGGACCAAAAACCTTTTCGGGATCTTCCCAAAAGCGCAGGTAAGTTTCTTCGCCGTTGTCCTCGATGTGAACCATTTCAGTAAAAGATTCGCTATAGAGTTCAGCCTCCTTTTCAGCATCGATCTCCTCGAAACGAATTGCGACAAGTTCACTAAGATGTTCAAAGCGTTTATCCATATTTCTGTTGCGAATTTCCATTTGTGCTCCCGCGAAAAGTTCTATCGAACACGAATGCATTTCGCGTGCGTCTATCAATTGTGGAGAGTTTGTTTTAGGTAGCGAAATCGTTCGAAGGTTGGACAAGAAATTCGGAAACAAGGACACTTCACCCGCGCCGGCGCGAGCGCGTCACACACTTCCAAACGTGAGTTATTTTTTTTGCAGTGAGCTCAGCCAAAAGTTTCGTCACTTGCAGAAACTGATAGCCCTGGAAGTACGCTGAACATTGGCTTTTTTATTCTCGCCATCTTGATTGCTTCTTTTGTAAATGGTCTTACTTCAGACGAGGCAAGAGCCTCATCCACCGACCAGAACTTCACAGCAAGAAGCTCATCAGAATCAGGAATCTTTGGCTCAGGCGTAGGCAGCTCCGAATTCAATTTGCAGCGACAAACAAAATAAACGTCAAAACATCCATTCGCTAGAACTCGCTGGCGGAACGAGAGAACACCCTCAAATAGCACGTTCAAACCTGTCTCTTCTTGAACCTCTCGGATTAAAGCCTCATGCAATAGTTCGCCGTTATCGACACGCCCGCCCGGTAAAATCCATTGTCCTTTGGCCAAACCATAATTCAATTGAACGAGCAGGATTTTTTCATCCTTGAAAACAGCGGCGCCAACGCCGAGCTTTGCATTTGGAATATTCCACGGTTCTTCTGTGCTCATGAGAAAAGACTTTCTTAAAAAATTTAATTTCCGCCAGGTTTATAAGGAAACGGCGTCGCTGTTGCATCAGGAGGCGGCGGCGGTGAGAACTCAGTGCCTTTACGGAAAATAAGTTCGATTGGTTCTACGAGTTGATTTTCATTCGGCAAAATTCCAAGCGCATTTTGCAGATCAACCGATACTAAAAGTTTTTCGTTACCTTCCGGCACGGGGAACGGTGTCGGTGGAAATGTCGTTGCGTAGGCAAGCATGTATTTTGCCCAAATAGGAACCGCACCGGATGAACCCGTCAAACCGTGGGGAGTGTTGTCATCGTACCCGACCCAAACAACCGCGTTGTGATGAGGTGTAAAGCCACCGAACCACGCATCTTTTTTATCGTTCGTAGTTCCGGTTTTCCCTGCTGCTGGATGCATGAAACCCATCGCACGTGCGGCGCCACCTGTTCCTGAAATCAAAACTTGTTCCATCATACCGATGAGCTGAGAAACATTTTCGGGAGCAACGGTTTGCTCAGGCTCACTTTCAACTTCGAACAACAAATCGCCGCCAAGATCTTCAACTCGTAAAACAAACACAACAGGTACACGACGGCCTAAGTTTGCAATGGCACCGTACGACTGCAGCACTTCCCAGGGATGCAGCTCAAACGCACCTAGTGTGAGCGCAGGGAAATCGGAAAGCTTCGACTGAATTCCCATTCGCTTGGCGGTGTCGACAATGTTGCCGAGACCAATATCGATTCCGAGACGAGCAGTTGCTGCGTTCAAGGATTCCTTCAACGCGTAATACAGAGGAACTTGTCCGCGATATTTTGCATCGTAGTTGCGCGGCGACCAAGTTTGGCCCGCGTATTTATGTGTGAACACTTCGTCATCGATTAATGTCAGCGAGTTATATGGCTTTCCAGCTTTATCAAGAGCCTCAAGTGCCGTGAGAAAAACAAAAGGCTTCATCACGGAACCAACTTGGCGTTGGCTATCGAACGCTCGGTTGTACGGGGAGCGTTTAAATCCGCGACCACCGACGAGTGCTTGAACAAATCCTGTCGCCGGATCTGAAGACAGTAAAACTGCTTCAAGATTTTTCCCCTGCTCTTTAAGCTTTACGATTTTTTTATCTTTTGTTTCTAAGCGATCGAGACCTTCACGAACCGCTTGGAAGGCGGCTTCTTGCGCACGCAAATCAAGCGTCGTGTAAATCCGAAGCCCTTCGCTCTCATCAATTCCTTTGTCTTGCAGAATGCGACGAACAGTTTGCACGAAGTACGGTGCGGGTTCAGTCAATCCACGTTGCGGTTTTGAGGGAAGTGGAGTTGCAAGTGCGGTGGTGAGTTCTTCTTGATCGATGAAGTTTAGCTCGCGCATTTTCTCGAGCACGCGATTTCTTCTCTTCAACGCATTCTCTGGTTTGTTGAATGGATCGTAGAGTCCCGGGCTATTCAGCACGCCAGCAATCAACGCGCATTGTGGAAGATCGAGATCTTGAAGATCAGTGCCGAAGTAATGTCGAGCTGCCGAACCAAAACCGCGAACTTCAAAAACTCCGTTTTGGCCCATGTAGATCGTGTTGATGTAAATCTCTAAAATTCGATCTTTATCGAGTCGTCCTTCGAGCAAAAGCGCCATGAAGAATTCAGGAATTTTTCTTGAAAGCTTTCGCTCTTCGGTAAGGAAAAAGTTTTTCACCGTTTGTTGCGTGAGCGTGCTTCCGCCCTGTGTGACTCGGCGATGACGAATGATCGACCAACCCGCGCGTGCAATACTGCTCAAGCTGATTCCGCTATGCTCTAAAAATTTTGAATCTTCAATTGCAAGTAGCGCGTTCAAACACTGCGCGGGCGCATTTGCGAGCGGCACCTCTTCTCGTAAGATCGGGCGATCGCCGTAGTATTGCGCAAACAGCTCAGGCTCAAGAACGACTTCTTTTGATCGCGTCAGCGGTGAACCCGAATAAGTCGCGGCGACATGACGATTATCACTTTCAAAGGCAACAACTTGCAGGGGTTCTGTGACAGGCTCTTCACCAGGAAGCGATTGTGAATTTCGAAAGGCAATGCACTTCCCAAGTACGACGTCTCCCAAGTCAGTGAGCACAGATGCACACTGCTCAGAGTTCCACTGGCTAAATTCACCTTCGTCGATTGCTTTCTTAAACGGTCGTGCGATAAAGCGTCGCCGACGAATAAACTGCTCAACGAAATCGATTGGTAAATTGTAACCAGCGCGAATGATGCTGGGGCT
>JANOUF010000096.1:0-2809 GCA_031416685.1 Bdellovibrionales bacterium | reverse complement strand
AAACGTGTTTACGAACATTGACAGTACGGTGATGATTTAGAATTTAAAGAGTTATTAAAGTTTAGTCGTGAGCATGGAGAGCGAGCGGCTAGAGTACGAGAGGTGGCGAAAGCCACCGGGCATTTAAGATACGGGATTAAAACATTAACGGGCAGGTCTGTAGGTCGACTATCTACAGGTGCCCCATACAGCCACCGATCGATTGACGTGGCTGATAGACCAGGAGGGTCTCATGGGAGTTCTTAGTTCGCTTTATACCGGTGTATCCGGTCTTTCCGCGCAAGGTGAAGCACTCGGCGTTATCTCAGATAACATCGCAAACGCAAACACCACCGGCTTCAAATCAAGCCGTGCAGAGTTTCAAGACATCATCGCAAAATCACTCAAGGGTGTCCTTGGTGGTAACCAAATCGGTCGCGGTGTGAAGATCGGTGCAGTAAACCCGATCCTCATCCAAGGTAACATCGACGCGACAGAAAAATCGACGGACTTAGCGATCGAAGGTGACGGATATTTCGTTCTTCGTGGTTCTGATGGTCCTTCGTTTACTCGCGATGGTTCACTCCATTTCGATAAAGACGGTTACCTAGTAACGAACGATAACCAACGCGTTCAAGGTTACGACTCAGATGACAAAGGTAACATCATCAATAAGCTCGTAGACATGAAGTTCCCACGCGCACTCGTTCCCGCTAAAGCAACTTCTGAGGTGAAACTTGATTTGAACCTTGATTCGCGCATTGTAGGCGGAAAGAAGTTCGATCCAAAAGACGCATTCGGAACAAGCGATTACTCAACTGGCGTAGAGATCTACGACAGCCAAGGTAACAAGCACATGATGACTATGTTCTTTAACAAGGGCAAAGATCGTGAGTGGGATGTTAAGGGTATGGTCGACGGAAAAGAAGTCACTGGCGGTAAGCCAGGTGAGTGGTCAGAAGTTTACACTGGTAAACTGACGTTCACGACCGACGGCAAACTTGACCAAGAGATCGTAAGCAAGACTGCGTTTAACTTCGCAGGCGGCGCACTCCAAGGTCAGAAGCTTAAAATCGACTTCGGGAACTCAGTCGGCACTGATAAAGGTGATGGTCTCACTGGTACGAAACAGTACGGTAAGGATTCAGATCTTATCAACTGGAGCCAAGACGGTGCGACAGCTGGTACGATCACGAACATTTCGTTCAATGATAACGGTGTGTTGACTGCGATTTACTCAAACAACACAGCAAAAGACTTGTCACAGCTCGCACTTGCGAAATTCGAGAACCCAGAAGCTCTGTTCAAAGTCGGTAACAACCGTTTCAAAGAAGCTCGTGACTCAGGTACGGCTTCGGTTGGTAAAGCGACTATGGGCGGCCGTGGTAAGTTCTTCGCGAAGTCTCTCGAGCGTTCGACTGTCGATCTCGCGATGGAATTCGTACAGCTGATTCAGAACCAGCGCGGTTTCCAAGCTAACGCGAAGACGATCACTACGAGCGATGAGCTCCTCGGTGAAGTCATCAACCTTAAGCGATAATCGTTTAGGTTAACGCTTAAGATAATCGCAAATCTAGGGCGGCATTTTAAAATTGCCGCCCATAATATAACTTAAAAAATCTCGGTTCTAGTCGCTGTTACAAGCGGCGATTAGATTCGAGCGTCTTAAGGAGCTTTCATTAGTTCCAAAAGATGGACCAAGATTCAGACCCGTTTCCCGTCAATCTCCAGGGACAGCGGCTTTCCTCTCACATGGAAAGCCGCTGGCTTTATTTTCACGCCCGCTTAAAAGGGCCTGATCCTTCGTTGCTCGGTCGGTTCTCTTGTGCGGCATACTAGGCGTATGCCTCCGCGATCACCTCTGTCGCGCCTCGGCTGAGTCCCTTTTATTCGCGCTAAAAAACTTGCTCATCTTATTTAATCCGTATTGTTCAATTGCTGCTCTTTGATTACAGCTGCGGCAAAGCAGACGTAAGTTATCAAGGTTCGTTTTCCCGTTTTTTCCAAATGGAACTTTGTGGTCCCGCTGTATCGCATACTTTGAACCACAATTTCTGCACGAGGATTGGTCCCGAAGCCAAAGCTTCCGATTCACACTAGCCGCAACATAGCGAGTTTCGACGTCCTTGGTTCTAACGCCATCGTCACACTTTCGCGGCGCCGCGAACGGAGTAACTTTCTGCTTCTTTTGAATTCCCTCCCTCTTAGTTCTGAGAGCAGCCAGTTTTTCCTTAGCCATCAAGCGAAACAAGTCGGTGGTCGATAGCCCAGGATGTGAGTGCGCGAGCAGACCCTTAAGATCCTCAACGTCAGCGAGCAGATCGTCAGTCACAGGAAGATTCAACATGGAAACTGTTGCTGTCACGGGCTTAACTGTTTCGCGAATAAGAACCTCCTTTCCAAACTCTTCGGCAACAATCTTTTGCGTCTCACGAGTTGATTTGTTCTCGATGCGAGACAGAAACTCGAGTTTCTCTTCTTTGCTAAGAGGAGCTATCTTCTTCGCTTCAGCTTTAAATGCAGCATGCGCGTAGCCGATATTTGTAAGATTGAGAGAACCGCTCGCAATCTTTTCTTCGATCTCCGGCATCTCTTTTAGAAGGCGCATCGCATCGATTCGGCGCCAAGCTTGATCATACGGATACCCAAGGCGTTGAACCGCATAATCAACAAGTGATTGATATTTGAGTTTTGAATACAAACGTCTGCGATCAACTTCCCGGAGCAAATGCAAAACACGTAGGGTAGTCCTGGTTTCGTTTTTCACGGAAGCAACCATCTCATGATCAAGTGAAGTGTCGCAAAGATTTTGAAAATTCATTCTCGCCCC
>JANOUF010000095.1:0-44753 GCA_031416685.1 Bdellovibrionales bacterium | reverse complement strand
TTCGGCGTTGGGGGGGTTTTTTTGTTTTTTCTTTTGGGTTTTATTTATAAAAAAAACATTCCACATAACCCGCCCCCCGCCCCCCCCCAGGCCTGACAGCTCACATGCTCACGGCTCACGGAACCGTCCTGAACGCTTCCTTTGCTTGACTTGAGGCCTCGTAAGCTTGAGCCTCGAATCAAGACTGCGAAGCTAAAAAGCAGAGACAAAAACAGCCTTAAACGGGTCGTTCGCGCATGGAAGAAACCAACAACGAAACCGCACCGGTCAACAGGATTGAGGTTCTCCTCAACTCCTGGAAAGATTTGCCGGCCGGTGAGCGCGCCTCGTTCTTTCGTTCACTTGATCATGATGATGCCGAAGATTTTTTCTTATCACTTGATGTGCACGATCAAGTGCAGCTTCTCGATGCGTTCGTACGCGCGGAGCGCAGACTTTGGATTCGTTTTCTTGCGCCAGATGATGCGGCCGATGCAATTCAAAATGCCTATGAAGAATTAAAAACGGATCTCTTAAGTCTCGTCGATGAAACAGTCAGGCGAGAAATCAACGCGCTTCTTTCTTACAACGAAGATGAAGCCGGCGGACTGATGAATCCGCGATTTGCGCGCGTTCGCCCCGACATGCTCGTTGCCGAAGCCATACGATACGTACGCAAACAAGCTCTCTCCAAACTTGAGCATGTTCATTACGTCTACGCCCTTGATTCAAACCAAGTTCTTCAAGGCGTGATTTCACTCCGCCAACTTTTTGTCGCAGCACCCGAAAAACGCGTTTCCGATATTATGGAAACGGAACTCGTCACAATTCCCGACGAGATGGACCAAGAAAACGTCAGTAAGATTTTTACGAACCATCGCTTTGTGGCAATTCCCGTCGTCGATGAAAACAATCGTATGCAGGGTATCGTCACTCTCGATGACATCCTCGATGTCAGCCAAGAAGAAGCGACCGAAGATATTCAAAAAGTCGGTGGTATGGAAGCACTCGATGCTCCCTACCCTTCGGTTACAATTTGGCAGATGGTACTTAAGCGTGGTCCGTGGCTACTCGTGCTTTTCTTGGGCGAGATGATCACGACTTCAGCTATGGCGCAGTTCGAGCATGAACTTAAAACCGCCGTCGTGCTTTCGCTCTTTATTCCGCTTATCATTTCTTCCGGCGGAAATTCAGGTTCACAAGCAACCACACTGATCATTCGTGCAATGGCACTCCAAGAAATACGATTGCGCGATTGGTGGTGGGTCTGTGGCCGCGAGCTTGTAACCGGACTTATTCTCGGTATTCTCGTTTCAACCTTCGGTTTCTTCCGAATTTGGGTTTGGCCGCAAATTTTTCCGGAGTCGATCAGCCTTTACACTGAACATTACGCACTCGTCGGCATTGCAGTCGGTATTAGTCTCATCGCTACTGTGACCTTCGGTACACTCACAGGCAGCATGCTTCCGTTCATTCTTCGACGCATAGGCTTAGATCCCGCGAGTGCGTCAGCACCGTTCGTCGCAACGCTCGTCGACGTATTAGGTTTAGTGATCTACTTTACATCTGCGCGCTTGATTCTAGCGGGATCCATTCTCTAAGATACATCGTGATCATCAATACACCTTTTGGGGGACATACAGCATGCAAGCATTGAACACACTTTTCGACATGGGCGGAATCCAACACATCCTGCGTTTTTTCCATACCTTTGCGAGCCTGATTTGGATCGGCCACTTGTACTACTTGAACTTCGTTCAAGGCGGATACATGAACGATTTGGATGCTGCCGGAAAATCAACGGCGCAACAAAAGTTGTTCCCTCGCGCATTTTGGTGGTTCCGATACGGAGCGCTTTGGACAATGATCATCGGCATCATTCTCCTTCTCATGGAAGGTGGACAGCAAGGTGCGAACTTTCAGTGGTCATCGTATTGGGTGAACATTCTGACTGGTGGCCTCATGGGTATGGTCATGGGAACAAACGTTTGGATGGTGATCTGGCCAACTCAACGTGATGTTATTGCAAATGCAGTTAACGTCGCCGCAGGGAAGCCAGCGAATACAACTCTCGCACCTCGTATGGCACGTGCGGCTCTGGCATCACGTACAAACGTTTTGCTTTCGATTCCAATGTTGTTCTTCATGCTCTCTGCGCGCCATTGGATGTACGGGGTTGAAAACCTTGCTCCCTACTGGATTGCATCTTTGCTCGTCATTGGCGGAATCGAAGCCAACGTCTTCAAAGGAAAAATGGGCCCGATGACAACTGTTAAGGGTGTTCTCACTTGTGGGTTCATCTTGCTTGTCGTGTTCATTTTGATGATCGGCTTACTCATCTAAAAAAGGCTTTGCCAGTTGAAAGTATCTATCTGCTTGTGCACGCTACTTATATTGAGTGCGTGCACAAAAAAGCAAAATGAAGCTGATGGAGCTCTCGCAACATCGCAAGTCGCTGCTCCCAATGTGGGAGCAGGCGAGCAAGTCTATAGACTCAATTGTATTCAGTGCCATTCAACAAACCCAGCACACACGGGCGCGGTTGGACCCGAGGTTGCTGGTAGCTCACGAGAGTTGATTGAAGCAAGAATTCTAACTGCGACCTACCCGCCAGGCTACAAACCAAAGCGTGAAACAAAAGCAATGCCCGCAATGCCGTATCTTAAAAAGGATATCGATAATTTAACTGCGTACCTGCAGTCGGTTAAATAATCGTGCTGCATTTACCGCCCCTGATTCATGACCTAACGGTTATTCTCATTGCAGCAGCAACAGTCTCTTTCATCTTTCATTGGCTGAGACTGCCGGTCATTCTTGGGTACATAATCGCCGGAATCGTTGTCGGCCCGCATGTTCATTTCTTCCCGACCGTTACGGATATGCCGAACATCGAAGTTTGGGGCGAGCTTGGTGTCATCTTCCTGATGTTCACCTTAGGACTCGACTTCAGCTTTAGAAGACTCGCTGCCGTCGGTGTGCGCGCGGCGTTCACTGGCGCATTTGAAATTACGTGTATGTTCATTGTCGGTTTTGGAGTCGCGCAACTACTTGGATGGGAATTGCTTCCTAGTCTTTTTCTTGGCGCAGTTGTGAGTATTTCGTCCACTACAATTATCGTTAAATCTCTTGAGAACTTGGATCTCGCTCGCCGACGTTTCCGCGAACATGTGTTTGGAATCCTTGTCATTGAAGATCTTGCAGCAATCTTGATGCTCGTGGCACTTACGAGCCTAGTCACCCGCGGAGAGGTGCAGGGCCTAGGTTTACTTATTCTTTTAGCGCAAATGCTTCTTGTTGTCGGTGTTTGGATGCTAGTCGGCTTCTTCTTAGTACCACGCTTCTTATCGTGGGCCGCAAAAATGAAGAGCAACGAGCTCTTGATTATTTTGTCTCTCGGTTTGTGCCTAATGCTCGTAAGTGTCGGTGCTTACTTCGGCTACTCCCTCGCACTTGGGGCTTTCATTATGGGCTCCATCATCGGTGAAACAAGAGAGTCGCGAAAAATTGAAGAGCTCATTCGGCCATTTCGTGATCTGTTCGTTGCGATTTTCTTCGTGTCCATCGGCATGCGGGTAAATCCAAAAATGTTTCTTTCTGAATGGGCTCTCATTGTCTTGATGTCTGCGATCATCATTTTCGGAAAAATTCTTTTCGTGGGGGTTGGATCTGTATTGAGCGGGCAACGTTTACGTTCCTCAATTCAGTCTGCGTTTGCGATGACTCAAATTGGTGAATTTTCGTTTTTGATCGCTGGCTTTGGACTTAAATATTCAATTACCGATGAAAAGTTCTATTCATCCGTCGTCGCGGCTTCGCTCATCACGACCTTGACGACGCCGATGTTTATGCGCGTAAGTGAACGCGCTCATCAGTTGCTCGAGATGCGCCTATCAACGCGGATGAAAGAAACGCTTGAGCGCTATGCTTCCGTTTGGCAGCCGACTCATGGGCATCATCAGCCTCCAGAAACTCGGCTCATGGTGACTTGGGTTGCAAATGCGGTTTTGGTAACTGCCGTTTTCATTATTAGTGCTGCGCAACTGCTGCCTCTAGCTCACGAGTGGATTCGCGAGCCAATCGCAGCACAAGCGCTTGCCTGGCTTGCAACTTGTATCGTAACAGCACCGTTTCTTTGGGCTATGGGCGCGGTTTTCCGGCATTCCCGCAATCAAGGCATCGTTTTCTTAAGTCGCTTTTTAACATTGGTCCTAGTCGCTTCGTTGAGTACGCAATTTCTCTCGGCGTGGACGACGTTGCTAATCGCTGCGGCCGTTTTCGCAGTCCTTATCTTGCTAGTTTATCCAAAACTTGAAGCTTCTTACGGATGGTTTGAAACTCAGTTCCTAGCGTCATTTAAGAAGGAATCTAAACATCAGGATCATTTACGCCAATTGCAGCGATTGGCTCCTTGGGAGTCGCACTTAACTCAGCTTCATGTGCATCCTGATTCCGAAATCATCGGTAATAATCTTCTTGAATCGAAACTTCGCGAACGTTTTGGTCTCAACATCGTTGCGATCCAACGGGGGTCTCGAGTGATCGTTGCACCTACTCGCGACGAACGCATATTCCCAGAAGATGAATTATTGGTGCTCGCAAATGATGAACAGATGGAAGCTGCTCGCAAAGTTATTGAAGCAAGTGTCGTTAACTTGACGGCGGAAGAACTGACGGACTTTGACATAAAGCTACTCAGCATCACTATAGAAAGTCAGTTTTGCGAAAAATCTATTTTGAGTTCACAACTTCGCGAAAAGCATGACGTGCTCGTTGTTGGCATCGAGCGAAATGGTCAGCGAATTATGAATCCAGAATCACATCTGATTCTCAAGCCCGGCGATCTTATTTGGATTGTAGGCAGTCGAAACAAGCTCCGCGAGCTTTGATAAGATTGACTCAAAGGGTTGCCGTTCTGTAGCGTGTGGCCGATATGCGTTTATTGGCTTTGCTTTTCATCATTTCAATCTGTGTAAACGCCGCCGGTATTGCTAATGAGCATGCTGTCGATGTTGTGGCCCAAGGTGGCTACAACGACAATATTTTTATGCACCAGGATGGGTCGGCCGCAAAGCGAAGTTCCCTTTTCTCGCGTTTGCTCGGAATAGGTTGGTTTGGTTGGGACCAAGGAAGCTCAGGCGATAAGCTCTACTTTTTTGGCGTAAGCGATACTAAAATCGTCAGCGCTTCGTCACAAGCAAGTTCGACTTTTTTCGATGTCGGTCCCGGCTATCGTTCCTACCATCTCGAGGATAAACTCGAACTTGATTCCAATTTTCACTTCGCAGGAAATTTTGCTGGTGACCGCACTGACAATGCAGACATTCTTCGAACTCGCAATGCACGGACGGGTTCTCCGTATTCGACTCCCGGCAGTTTCACGTCGACACTCGCTCTTCCCTCTAGCTTTTTCTATTTTGCTCTCGAGGGGTCGGCACTCTATAAATTTCCTAAGTTCCGCATCGGACCTTCTCTACAATTTTCACAAAAAAACTATCAACGCGTTAAGCATCAAGACTCTGCATGGCGTGCGCATGTTCGAGGCGAATTTCCGTTAAGCTCCACGCTTGTCTTAAGCGGCGAGGTTGGTCGAGCGCAATCGACCGCCAACATTGACGATTACAACCGCACAGACCTTTTTGCGTTAGCATCTCTAAACTTGGATCTTGGAAACGGTTTTATCGTCGCCAGTGATTTTCAGTTGGAAACTCGAGTTTTTAACTCTTTCAATCGCGAAGACACGATCAAATCGTTTCATGCAGGAATTGAAAAAACCGTTATGCGCGACCTAGCACTGCTTTTTGACGTCTACGTGTTCGATAACAATTCGAGCGATGAGCAGTTTCGCTATACCGCAAATCTGCTGACTCTCGGTGTTAAGTGGATGGCGTTCTGATTCTTTAGTTTTCTTCACAAAAACGTTTTTAAATTGAGATCGATGACCACATATGAAAAAAACGGTTTATAGGTTTTTGGGCACATTCCCCTCACTTGTGTCCCAGAACTGATTGTTGACGGCGGCTGCACTGGAGCTGCCGTTTTTTTTTAAGTTTTCGGTGACGGTGTCAGTGGAAGTACGGTGAGCAGAATCGGTCGAAGGAATCCGAATCTGTCCTGCTACCGTGACCGTCCTGTGACAGTTACAGAACAGTTACTGGACAGTGACAGTCACTGGACAATAACTGCCAACTAGACGGATTCAGATTCTCTCGACTGCTTCACTGCTCACTGTCATGCGGGTGCACGTTAAGCCGAGAATTTTCAAGTCACGCTCTGAGCACGAAACCAGTGTCATTAATCGGTTTCTTCATCGCTGCGAATTCCGATCCTGCGACGAGGCGGATCGGGAGGGATCATTAATTGTCGGATGGCATCGAAGACGACCTTGAACTGCTGGTCGTACTTTGTCTCGAGGCTGTCTAACTTGCGGGCGAGTTCGATATTGCTCTGAAGCAGCCGTCTCAGATTGATGAAGGCTCTCACCACCTGAATACTCGCACTGACAGCAACGGGACTACTCAATACGCTTGCGAGCATTATAGCGCCGTGTTCGGTGAAAACGAGGGGCAACTTTCGACGACCACCGTGTTCAAAACTTGAAGTCGCAAATTGCGACTTCAAGTTTTCATACTCTTCTAGGCTGAGTCGGAACATGAAGTCCGTGGGAAATCTGCCAAGGTTCCTCTTCACCTGCTCATTGAGTCGTTTGGTTGAAGTTCCGTAGAGAATTGCGAGATCGGAATCCAGCAGGACTCGAACATTGCGAACCACAAATATCAGTTGCTCAATTTGTTGTGACGGTATTGAAGCCATAAAAGGACTGAATTCAAAAAGCGATCCGCCGTTTATTGCAAAGCAGTCGTTTATAGCTTGCAACGGCGGCCGCCAGCCGGAAGTTAGGGCGTCGCGGGTGAACGTGATTATTGGCGAAGATCCGTGCGCAAAGACATTGCCTGCGGTTGCGCAAAAAACTTCGCGATGAATTCGCGAGCTTCCGCATAAGTGACTGCTTTATTTACTAATCCGTAGAGTTGATTTCCAAATGCGAGCCAGATACTCCCCGTGCGAACATGGAAGCGAAGCTTGCGCATACCCAGATTCTCCTCGAAGTGTTCTGACATAAAATCAATGAGCCGCAAAAGTGAACGGCCATACTCCGCCCCTTCTTCTTCTGGAGTTGAAGGTGCAAGGCCAACGCGACCTTCTGGTGGAGCAAAGCCGAGTTTCTCGCCGACTTGCCACAAAAGCCAAGGGCGCGCAGTCAGCGCACGACCTGCCATTGCGAGGTCGCAACCGGTTTCGCGAAGCATGTCGATTGCATCGTCAGCTGTTTGGATGTCGCCGTTTCCAATGACTGGTATCCGCACACTCTCGCGTACTTCACGAATTTGCGACCAGTCGGCAGAGCCTCGTCTTTTTTGTGCGGCTGTTCTTGGATGAAGTGTGATCCACGCGGCTCCTGCATCTTCAAGTCCGCGAACAAAGTCGACTAAGAATCGAACGTCGGCTTTCGCCGTTAAGTCGCCAACTTCTTTCATTGGAGCTGCACGAAGTTTTACTGAAATTGGTAGAGACGTACTTCGCACAGTCATGCGCACAACTTCTGCCGCGTAGTTTGGATCACCCATGAGTGCTACGCCGTAATTATGCGAGAGAGCTTTTCGAACTGGGCAGCCCATATTGATGTCGATACCACTCGCGCCCCACGCTTCAAGCCTTCGTGCACTTTCGTGAATCGGTTTTTCTTCGTTGCCTAGGATTTGCGGAACTAGTTGGGTCTCGCAATCAGCACGCATGGTTTCGGGAGTTTTTGCGAGGTTCTCGCTCGGAATACGCCGGCTATTGAGCATTTCTGTTGGCCAAATCGTGCGGGCATCACTCGGCAGGTATTCGCGGACCATCCGTCTGAACGCGACATGGCTTAAGCCCACCATTGGCGCAAGGCACACCGGGAAATTCACTTCGCCCGCGAGAATAGGTCGCTCTAAGCCAAGTTGTTTGGTCTGTGCCTGAATTACCTGCATCCTCCTTTCTTGACCCGATGCGCGAAGGATGTCAAATCTTAGTGAAGGGAGGCCGCCCGCGGCCGGGCAGCTCTAAAAAAATGAAACGGATAGGCCTACTTGGCGGCGGACAGCTAGCGCGTATGTTGGCTTTAAGAGGGCATTCTCTTGGGCTGGAGATGCACGTGCTCAGCGAATCCGCATATGACCCTGCGGCCCTCGTTGTAAAACATCATCACCTCGGTAACCCGAACGAAGAGCTTTCCGTTCGCAAATTTCTTAAAAGCGTTGATATCGCAACGTTTGAAAGTGAATTTCTTGATTCTGATTTGCTCAGCAACGTTAGCAGTTACACGAAAACTCCGATTTTTCCGCACCCAGACTTAATGGGACTCATTCAGGATCGCTTGAACCAAAAAGAGCTCTTAATTCTAAACCGACTTCCGACCGCAAAGTTTTCTCTGATTCATTCGGTCGCTGATGCGGAAACCGCCCTAAAAGTTTTCGATGGAAAATACATCTTAAAACAACGCCGCTTCGGTTACGACGGTTATGGAACTTTTGTTATCGACGGAAAAAAAGCTCTAAAAGTTGTGTGCGAAAAAATTGAGAGCGATGATAGCGGATTTATTGCTGAAGAGTTCGTTCCGTTTAAGCGTGAACTTGCCATGATGATTGCACGAAGTCGTTCAGGTGAAGTCCGAAGCCTTCCGCTTGTTGAAACATTTCAGGAAAACTCGCGCTGCCTTTGGGTTAAGGGACCGACGCATTCCAAACAAAGCGCACCGCTCACGAAAAGCTTACAGAAGTTCCTCGCCAACATTAAGTACGTGGGCTGTATGGGTGTCGAACTCTTCGAGACTAGAAAAGGTTTGTTGATTAACGAGCTAGCACCTCGAGTTCATAATTCAGGACATTACTCGCTCGATGCGCTTCGCGAGGACCAATTCACACTCCATTTAAAAGCGATTCTCGATTTGCCATTCGGTCAAGTTGAGCAAAATTCAAAAGGCTTTGCGATGTTGAATTTATTGGGTGAGCACACGCGACTACCGAAGTGGACTTTGCCAAAAGACGTAAACTTTCATTGGTACGGCAAAAATGAAAATCGAGTGGGCCGGAAGATGGGGCACTTAAATGCTCTTGGCTCCAGCGGCAATCAAGCTTTGAAGAAATTAGTTTTAGCTCGCAAGAGTTTTGATATTTAGGCCTGCCAGGCGTTTCTATCTTGAGGGAGTTCTAAGTGGTTGGAATAATTATGGGTAGCGATTCAGATATACGAGTGATGTCAGCGGCAGCTGAAATCCTCGATGACTTGAATATTCCATTTGAGGTTCGCGTTGTTTCCGCGCATCGAACTCCTCGCTTCATGCTGGATTACGCTGAAGATGCTGAACAGCGAGGAATTCAAGTGATCATCGCCGGCGCCGGTGGTGCCGCTCATTTGCCTGGAATGGTAGCCTCAGCAACAACTCTCCCGGTGATTGGCGTACCCATTGACGTCTCGAGAATGAGAATGAAGGGTTTAGACGCACTTTTAAGCATTGCGCAAATGCCCAAAGGCGTCCCAGTTGCTACGGTGGCTGTAGATAACGCCTATAATGCAGGACTGCTTGCTGCTCGCATCCTTGCGTTGACTGATAAAAAACTTAAAACCAAACTTATTTCATTCGCCAAAAAGCAGACGAGCAAAGCTCGCACGGCTGATTTGAAGACTCGGAAGTCTTTCAAACGTAAGTGAAGAGGCAAACGTAAGTGAACGCGCAAACGCAGAGTGACAGGGAGTTGGATATGAGAAACATCACGCGACAAAGACTACTTTTAACTATGGCTCTGATCGTAGGAGCATTACTCGCCTTTAACTATTTTCAAGATGATGACGTGCAATCCACTCATGAAACATCGCTCGAAGAATCGCAAAACGAAGAGTCCGATGCCGTTTCGCAAAAACCAAATATGCCTGCAACTCAATCTCAGGTTGCCAATCACGCTCAAGCATTAGAGCAGCAGCTTATGGCTTCGCCTCGCCCCGACACGCTCAATCCCGCTCAACAGAAGTTTGCTTACGAATGTTTTAATGGTTGGTATTTCAACAACGCAAAAGAAGACGTTAAGAGCATGACAACGATGCTTAAAGGCTTTTTCAAACACAATCAGGTTTTTAGAAACGTCGCTGAGAAAGAAGTGAGCTTCATCGATAACGACGGCGTCTCACGTAAACTCCGTGCTGAACCTGCAGGTGTCGATGAAGACGGTAAAACAAAGATGACCGTGAAGCTGATTGGCGCAAGTGGCAGCGAAGAACCACTCCCCTACGAACTGCAAAACCTCGATTGGAACGATATCGCTACTCGCATGCTAAGCGGTAAAAAGAAACTTCAAGAACGCACAGTCATGGAAGTTAACAACGACGATAAGTCGCGCCACGCGCTCGTTGAGTACGTCAACGGCGAGCGTACGAATGTGCGTTTTGAGATTGCTGGTAAAAAGCTCTCTTGCGGCCAAGGAGCTTCATCAAGTGACGTTCAGTGTGATTGTCAGAAGGAAGAGTTCTAAAAAGAACTTCAGGTCGCCATCTTCTTGAGAAATTGGAAATACTTCGATTCGCTTGCGTCCATTTCCATTTCGCAATTGGGCTTAGCGCATAGGTTCGCTTTTTTCACGTCGTAAGTGATCGTGTAGTTTCCAGGAGTGACTTGCACTTCCTGACCGACCGTGAACAAAACGTTTTCCTCTTTGTCGCAAGCTTCGCAATAAAACGGGACGTAGAACGACTTCACGGTTCCATTTTTTGGCAAAAAGCCTTCGACCATGTTCATTTGAAAAACGAGTGCTTTCGGCGTCTTTAAAAATACGATTTGAGTGGTCTCTGAAACTGGACGAATCCAATTGAGCCACTCTCGTATTCCAACCGAGTTAATCGAGCGAATGCCTTTAAGATCGACCATAATTCGCTTATGTTTAGCGGTATCGACGCTTGGAAACTTTGACTCTTCGTCGATGACCCCTTCAAAAATCAGAAGAAGCGCTTCGCCATCGGTTTTTTCCTGAAATTTGAAATCGCTCATAAATCACCTCGGAAAATGCATGCCTTGGAGGGAATGCTACTATCGTACTTTATTTTTTAGCTTATTTCACTGAAAGCGTGTGAAGGTTTTTGGTGAAGTTCATCATTTCCTTATGTCGCACGCCGAGAGGGAATGCGCACAAGACGATCGTCTTTTGACCTTCTTTAACTCCGATGTACATCGAATACGAGCTCGTGAACACCATGTAGCTGCCGATTCCGGCACCTGCGTTCTGATTTTGGTTTATGGAAGCCGAAACACCATCTTGCAGGCATTTCTGAATGCGCTTTGTGATCATTGAAATTTCAAGCGCACCGTAACTATCGATGCAGCCGAGTACCAATCGCTTATTGTCGGCAGCCGCAATAAACTCAACCCATCCTGGACGGACGTCTGGAGAGTTCGGATTGTACAGTGTTCCACTATTTTTTGAACCATTCGTATAGAGTTCGTCGGCCACGATCATCGCCTCATCGCGAACGGAACGTGTGCCTTTGAGAGTTGCGATAAAGCTTTCGACTTGGAAAAGAACTTGCTTCTTATTCTGGTTCGAATCAACGCGGTGGTTAAACGTATCGAGCTTCGTTTTATCAGTTGATGGGAAAAGCATACAAAGCGGATCGTTTATGAACTCATTTGGCGACTGCACCATCGCGCGTGCGACATCGAGTTCTCTCGCAAAATCAAAGCTGTCGCTTTGCACGATATGATTCACTCCACAATCAACATTAAGATCGATGACATGCTTTGGCGATAACCCTTGCGCAACGCCAATCGACCCAGGATCGACGGATTGCGAAGCCATGGGTTGATTCAGATTCAAGATGCGTGCAGCGCTTGATTTACTCATGCGGCACCTTTGAACTTGGCTAGAATCAACGTTACGTCATCATCTAATGGCGCGTTATCGCGGAAAGCATAAAGCGTATTGATGACTCCATCGATAGCATCTTTTGAATTTGCACATTCAAAAAGTTCTTTTGAAAGCGACTTAACGAAGCGACGTTCGCCCCACGCTTTTTTCTCTGGGTCGCGAAGATCGGTCACACCGTCTGTATAAAATACGACTTGATCATTTGGATTGAGCTGCACGCTCGATGTTTTAAACTTCACATCAGGGCGCTCGCCTAAGCGAGGGTTATTGATATCGTTGAGTGGTTCGAAATCAGAGCGAGTCGGAGCCTCAGCTGAATGACGAAGTAAAAGCGGCGCTTCGTGAGACGCATTCGCATACTCCATGACACCGGTCGTTTTATCGATCGTAGCCAAGAAGAACGTCATCATCATGCGGCCTTTGCTCGCATCATGAATCGCTTTATTTAGGATGCCCATGGCAGTGCCTGGGTCGATAGCTGGTCCGCTTTGAATGCAGCTCGCTACGGCACGTGCAGCACTCGTGATAAGTGCGGCAGGAGCACCGTGACCAGTCGCATCCCCGATCCAAAGATAAACTTTGTCACCGATATCACAGTAATACCACCAATCCCCTCCGCACTCCGATGCTGACTGGTAATGTCCTGCGATTTGCACTGGGCCAATATCCGCTGACGATTCAGGGAACAGAGTCTCTTGTACAGTTTTCGCTGTTGCAAGTTCGGACTCCATACGTGCTTTATCTGCAGTATCACGTAAGAGTTTCGACACTTCTTCGGCCATCGTATTAAAGCTTTGTCCAAGGCGACCGATTTCATCGTTCGTCTTCACATTCACGCGAACGTTAAAGTCACCTTCAGAAACTTTCTTTGTTGCGAAGAGAAGATAGCGTAGCGCGCTCGTTAAGCTATTACTTGCCAATACGCTGATGATCGTCGTGATTGAAAGTACAGTTAGGAAAAAGAGAAAGGATTTTCTTAAGAGAGTTTTTACGGCAACGAGTGCTTTTTGTTTATCAACGAGCGATAGAACATGGAGCTTGCCGACACCGACCGAAATGTAACTTGCTAAATAAGTATCGCCATTCGGCGCTTTTACTTCTGCAATTCCTTCCGGTACGCCGCCGACTCCGAGGGTCTTGAATATCGCTGTCGTATCCCAGGTTGATTTATCCGCAAGCACAAAGTCTTTACCGAAAATACGCGCACCGTCGTCGCGAACGAGGAAACTTGCAAAGCCACTTGATTCGTTAAAGGTCATTTCGAATTGGCCCGCTTTGAAGACAGCGATTGCGACGATGTGTTTTGGATCGGTCGCGTCGCCGAAGCGAAGAGCTAAGATTACGTTTTGTGCGCCTTCCGGACGCTTGATGACGATCGTCTCTTCCGCGGCACTTTGAATGAGTGCTGTGATATTTTCTTGTTCTTTGATCAGAAGTTTTTCACCGTCAGGCTTTTGCAAACCGATGACCTGCTCGTAAAAACCTAAATCCGAATTCAACGCGTAAAGCTTCAAAGCTTGAAGCTTATCTTCCTGATCAAAATACGAACTTGAACTTTCAGCTAGCGTTCGCGAATCAGGCGAATAGCCATAGAGAATCGCTTGGCTTGCGCTGATGAGCGAGTCGACTTCTGCGCGTACACGTTGTGCTTTGGTTTTTGAAAAGGAAAGTGATGAGTCAAAGACGTAAGCAATCTTGTCCTGTTCGAACGTGCTAACTGCAATAAACAAAAACAATGTTAAACCGGCAAGCGGCAACATCGTTAGCGCAGTTAAAATCTTGTATCTCAAGGACATTCTGAGATGGCTCATCTTGGTCTATATCGGGAATAAGACTGCAAAAGTTTTGGTTTTTTTATCCGTACTGGACCTTCGGCTTAAACTGTAAAGGTTTTGTTTTTTTTAGCCCACCTGGACCCAGAACTATAAACCCCAAAGGTCGAAACGACGATACGGCTTGGTGGAGTAGTGTCTTCGATGAAAAAATGGTTTTTAAAGTTCCGTAATGAGAAAAACCCGGCTCAGGTTGAGCCGCTTGGTGACTCGAGTCCAGAGTCACCGGTTGAATCATTTGTGGAGACGTCTCAAGGCGAAACACCGACGACAGAACAAAGCGAAGCAATACTAGGTCCTGTTGATAAAGGGCTTTTAATCGCGTCTGTACTCATTCTTCTCATCTCTGTCGGCTTACTGTTCAACGACAGCTGGTTTAACTCGATCGACGATTCAGGCCTCACTCCAATTGGTATCGTAAAAGAGTCCTCAAGCGACGTCCGCCGGAAGGTCAATGATGGCCTTTCATGGGGATCTGTTTCATTGAACAATCGTATCTACGAAGGCGACAGCATTTTTACTGGTGAAGGCTCGACGACTGAAATCATGCTCGACGGCGGCGGTTCACTGAAGATCTACGAGAAGTCATTGATCGTCGTAAAAACAAAAGACGGCAAACTCGAACTCGATCTCCAATACGGTAACGTCGTCGGTGATGTCAAATCTCAACAGGTCGTCATCCTGAATAATGGTGAGCGCACTGAACTTGATCAAACGTCTGAGCCGATTAATCTTAAAAGAGAAGAGAATCAACTCTCGCAAAAAGTTTCAATCGGCTCATCCGCTCAGCCTGTTGCTGAAGGACCTAAGCTTTCGATTCTCTTGGAGTCGCCATCAGCTGATGCGCGCATTTGGAAACAAGAACAAGACGCTCTTCAATTCTCATGGACTACGAAGAAGGATATTGATTCGTTAAAAGTAGAATTCGCAACCGACTCCACGTTTGTGAATAAGCTTGGCGAATTTGATGCCGAAAACAACGATTTTGCGCTGACCAATCTTCCGCCAAACGACGGCTTCTTATATTGGCGCGTGCGCGATGCCGAGCGGAAAAACTTCAGCGTTCCACGAAAATTCTTTGTTTATCCAGATCGTGCGCCGATTCATGCCGTGCCAGAAAATGGTCGTGAATTCGTTATGGAAGATTCTCAAGACGAAATACCCGTTTCGTTTAACTGGGATGACGAAAGCGGATCTAAAGAGTGGAAAGTTCAAATTTCAAAAGATGATAAGTTTACGAACGTCGTCGACGAATTAAATCTATCCAAGCGTCGCGCTCAAAGTAAGCCGATGGCTCCAGGAAAATACTATTGGCGTGTGTCGGGCCTCCACCCTCTTCGTAAGAACTCACCATGGAGTGATCCGTGGTCGTTCCAGTTGATTAACTTTAGAAAGCTAATGCCACCAATCATCGAGAATAAGTACGCCACGTACGAAATTCCTACACCACTCCTGCAAAAAGCAGCAGCCTCAAATAGTAAGGGCCCAATCGCTATCGAAGCGTCGCAGGCACCACAGCTCCGCTGGAAGCAAGCTCCCAACGTAAAAAGCTATGTCCTAGAAGTCGCGAGTGACAAAGATTTTGCAAAGCCAACTAAAGTGCGGATGAACAAACTCGCGTTCGTACTCGACAAGGTTGCGCCAAAGACGATCCATTGGCGCGTTCGCAGCGTCGATAATACAGGTAAAATGAGCGAGCCGAGTGAATCTGGCGAAATGATTATTGGGGTGCCAGCACCACGCCTCCAACCGCTCGCGCCCGTTGTGCAAAAATTTAAAGATAAGAAGTTGTCCGATCAAGCCAAAGCACAAGCTGAGCTTAAGTGGACGCCATCACCATTTGCCGCAGCATATGAAATTGAGGCTGCGAAAGATCCAAGCTTTAAGACTTCTAAAAAAATGGTCCAAAAGGATCAACGGGGCGAGAAAGCTATTTCGATCCCAACCGCAGGAAGTTTCTATTTCCGTGTGCGCGCACTTGATGCCAAGGGCAGTCCGGTCAGCGCCTATTCAACAGCTCAGAAATTCGACTACCAAAAAGAGTTGGCACTTCCACCAATTCCTGTGCAGCCAGAAGTACCACGCACTATCGCAGCTATTCCGAACCCTGAAGTGAAACCTGATCTAGGAGTGTCGAAACTTGCTCCACCGCAACTGCGTGATCCGAATAATAATACGTCAGTTGTCGCTTTCGGTAGCTCGCCTGTGTTCTTGAACTTCCGTTGGCGCGCAGTCGAGGGTGCAAAGAACTATAAAGTTGAGATTTCGTCGTCACCAACATTTGGCGAAGTCCTCGCTGAATATAAAACCCTTGAAACAAATTACTTCTTTGAGAAGACTCTGCCCGCCGGCAACCTCTACTGGCGCGTTCGCGCCGAACTTGCCTCGGAGTCGACCGAATGGTCGAAACCGAACGTTTTCACCGTGTCCTACAAATAGAAGTGTAGCAGCCCATTTAGAAAATCATGTTCACGATGTCATAAGTTTCGTGAAGCCAAACTGTACGCGCAGCGCTCAGTCAAGATGCTGGGTTTCGCTTCGATCCGCGCTAAAATAAAACCTGAAGGAGGCACTGCCTTATGTACCCTAGAGAAGTTGATAACATTGAAAATGTTGACGAGGTGGATGCAAGCAATCCACCTGATTGGATGGTTCAGGGCGCTCCGAAAATGATGGAGACTGCAGCGGAAATACAGGGCCGACTGATAGCAGAAGGCTACAGTGAGGAGCAAGCTGCCGAGATCGCACTGGAACGTATGCAAGATGACGAGACAATTGAAGACGAAACGATCCATACGATCGAAGAATCGGAACTTAGCACCGAGTGACGACGTCTAAACGGTATGATGTGGCTTGCGACGAGCACCCCACGGACTCCATATGCGGTCCACCAACGTTGCACCTTTTTCATTAACAGGATTTGCTGGCTTCGGAGAAACAAAGCGAGGCTTCTTCTCCAATTTGGGAAGCTCGAGCTGTTCATATTTAATTTCATTAGTCTGCCTCAAAAGTTTTTCAACGGCGGCTTCGAAGTTTAGTTCGACCGCTTGATAGCGCTCGTTACCTTTTGAAAAACCCTTTGGAATTTTTATGAGGCCAGCATCCGCGAGATAATGAACGTGGCGAAAGACATCGCTCTGATCCCACTTGATTATTTTAACTATGCCTTTCACCGCGACAGGATGATCGGTGTGCTGAAATATTCGTAAGATGTCCACGAGTAGCGGGAACGAAAGGTGGCTTTCAAGTCGCGCAACGTGTGCAACCCCCTGTTCACGCATATCCAGGAAATAGCAAAGTTCTGCACCTAACATAAATACGGTTGAACTAAGCGAAATCCAAACGAGTAAAATTGGCAGCGCTGCGAGCGAACCGTAAACACTATGGCCGATCGAATTCGCTGCATAGATCGCGTAACCTTGCTTGAGCAGCTCAAAGACAACTCCAGTGAGAAAACCTGCTCTGACTGCTGCTCGCCGACTCACCGTCGTGTAAGGCAATCCCCAGTAGATGAGTGAAAAAAAGCAGCCCGTGATCACCCACGGGATAATTGCCATTGGGATTAAGAGTGCTGCGCTTAATGTATCGTTACCATCTGTTTTCCCTGCTAAAAATGAAGTCGCAAGAAATGAGGCGCCCAGAACGATCGGCGCAATTATTAGTGCCAATGGATACAACCAAAGTCTTTTGAAGAATGGACGAGTGCGACTCAATCCCCAAAGACCGTTTAACGCCTTTTCGGTTTTTGAAATCATGTTGATGCCGGCCCAAAGGAACGCGAGTAAACCAAAAATCCCGATGGTCTTTGGATCCATTTTCTCTTGAATGGTTCGCAGGTAGCTGATGACTTGATCGCCAAGGCTTGGTGCAAGATTGTTGACGGCCCAACGCTCGACAGATTCCTGCATGCTTGCAAGTCCACCACTGAGAGCAAAGATCACATACGCGAGCGCTATTATTGGAATGATACTAAAGACAGCCTGGAATGCGACACTTCCCGCGCGATCAAAGAGCTTATCGTTCATTGCTTTTTGATAGAATAACCGTATGCCGACTTTGGCTCTTTGAAAAAAACCGAAATATTTTGGAGGAAGGCGATCTTCTGAAAATGGTTCTGCCAATCATCGCCTCCTTGAAGAGTTACTGAGCGGGTGTGCCCCCGGGAGTAGCCGCCGACTGTGGCGCTGGCTGTGGTGCTACCTGAGGCTCAGCCTGCTGAATAGGTGCCGACGCGCTTTGACCGCCAGCACAGTCTTTTAGTTTTAACAAGCGTGCATTGTAGAACGTGCCGGCCTTATCCAGGTTCCATGGTGGATAAGGATCAACCGTTGCTTCAACACACATTCCCTTCTTCGCTACTGCCCACTGCCGGTCTTCTGAACTTGCTGTCATGATCTCGCCGTCTTTTTTAGTGCGGATCGCAACTGCGAATGAAAAAGACTGACTCGGAATGGTCACACCAACAACCGCAGTCGATGTCGTCACACGTTCAACTTCCAGAATCTCGCCCGCAACGTCTTTGCGAAACACCCAGTGATACTGAGTGACGACCAGAAATGAAGCGAGAATAACGACGAGTAAAAGCAAGAATATCCACATTGCACGTTTCATGCTTTTGAACCTAACTTACCTCAACTCCACCTGCAACTGTTGATACGCCTGCTCTAGACTCGCAATTTTATCAAGTAGAACGCCGTCCTAGATTTAATTTGAACCCCGGTAGAGGAATGAAGTCTTGATAATCTCGTGAAGAGAGTTTGGTTAATTTAAGGTGACTGCCTGGCACATGCTTAGCGTGAAAGGAATCGCTTCCGAACGTGTTCGTGATCAATGTAAGGAAGGAAATGAGAAGAGACTTCCTCCGCGCTGACACCATCGACCGTAGCGTGCTGCCATTTAGGCTTGTTCTCTTTGTCGATCAACCTGGCGCGAACTCCTTCGCGGAAATCGTGACGATCTGCCATATGCCGAGCAATTCCCCACTCCATCAGAAAAACGTCGAGTGCTTGCATTTGGCGTGCACGTTTTAACTGTTCAAAACTAACTAAGGCTGAGAGTGGTGAGCCTTGCAGGAAAGACGACTGCGCTTCAACAAGCCATGGATCGGAATATTTTTTTTCGGAAAACTCGTGAGCTATCGCTACTGGATCATCGGCTGAAAACATTTTTTCAAGCTCAAGGTGATGTCGGTCAACGATTGAACTACCAACAGTTTCAGCCATCGGTAAGAGACTTTCTGATAAAAGTTTTTTATCCTGATCGCCTTTTCCCGTCCACTTTAGTTCTCGCATCATTGTGAAGACTTCAGTGCGTTTTCGATGCTGAATCTTCGCTTTAGCAAACTTCAACGAAACCGCATCATCAGAATTCAATCGCGCGGCTGTCCAAGCCAAAAAAAGCCCAAGACCTTTTGGTATTTGATTTAGAAAATACCCCGCACCAACGTCAGGAAAAAATCCAATTGCGATTTCCGGCATCGCCATTGTTGTGTTTTCAGTGACGATCCCATGGGACGCTCCACAAAAAATACCCATCCCGCCGCCCATGACGATGCCATTTCCCCAAACCAAAATCGGCTTGCTATAGGATTGGATGATGTAATCCATTTTGTACTCGAGCTCGAAAAAATTCGCGCTATAGTTGTTCGGGTCATTCTTCATCAGTTCAAGAACCACGGTCTTAACGTCGCCGCCTGCGCAAAAGGCTTTGGCTAGATCGGAGTAGATAATGACTGCAGCAATGTGGTCGGATTGCTCCCAAACGCTAAGTTTGGAGCCGATCGTTGAGACCATTTCCAATGTCAGGGAGTTCAACGCTTTTTGATTTTGCAGCCGCACAACGCCTATATTGTGTGTCTTGCCGGGCCAAATGGAGAACTCGACTTGTTCCATGGACTTCAGGTTCTACCAAGCCTTGCGCAGACTTGCACGCGATGACACAATTCACATAAGCGCGGGAGTTTAAGCAGTGCAAAAGTCTGGACCAGAGTCGAGCAAATCAACTGTTGAGATGCTTACTGAAGCACTCACGGAGATCATCAGCGAGACAAACGGCATCACGTTAATGGACACTCTTGTTCTGATGCAAAACTCAGTGGAGGCCATGAAGCGGCCATTGATTCATCCTCTCGTGGCTGAGTTCAAAACTTTGCTTCAGCAGTTTCAAATCGACCAAACAGATATTCCAACTCTCCTTGCTCACCCCGTTGCCCAAGCGCTTCACGAGTTTTTCCGAAAATTTCCTCTCCCCTATCGAGACGAACATACGCATCTCACCGGGGCACTCTCAGCTGAATTTATTTTCCCGCGTCTTCAAAAAATTCTCGCAGGTCCGAACAAGGCTGTCTACGAAGCAAAGATTCGTAGCATTTACGGGCCCGATAGTTTGCCCATCAAATCCATCGAGGATGTGAATCGCCTACTTCAGTTAAAAGACGATGAACGGTTTAGTCGTTACTTAAGCATTCTGATGCTACCGAAACTTTTGCTTACGGATCGTCAAGCACACCATGATGCCGCCTATCACATGGCAAAAGAGCTCTACCAAAAATACAATGTGGGCTTCGTTCGTTTGAAATTCAGCTTCTCGCGTGCAACATCATCTGAAGCGGAAAGCGTTCCCGGTCTCGATACGCTCACTGAGGAAGACGTTGTTCTGGGCCTTTACGATGGCTTTATGGATTTCAAAAAAGAAATCCCGTCGTTCGGCTTTGTCCTTAGCCCCAGCTTCAGAAAAGAAGCGGACTTCTTCGACTCTAAAAATTTCAAGAGCAAGAAAGATCACTTCTTGTTTCAAGTTGGTCAAATTCTAGATCTCATCAAAAAGCATCCAAAACTAAAAGATGTGCTCAACGAAGTCGACACCGTCGGCGATGAAAAAGAGCTTTTCAAGAAAACCCATTTCCAAGATTTAAAGATCGGTTTCCGTAAACTTCAGTATCGTGGTTTCAAAATTCGCAGTCACCACGGCGAAGTCTGGACGACTTTACGCAAAGGAATTCAGGCAGTCGATAATGCCATGAATATTTGGCGTATCGATACGCTCGAGCATGGATTAAGCTTGGGAGTAAATCCAAACTACTACTTCCACTCACTTTTTCAACGTGTCGTAAAATGGAATCTCCGAGGAGAATCGATACGTCCGAATACGCCTGAGTGGAACGAAGTTTCTGAAATGGATTGGGCTGAAACCGGTTATCCGGTGCGCGATAAACTTTTAAATGGCACTAAGCTCAGCGATGAAGAACTGCGGCTTTTCACCAAAGCAAAGTTCCACACAGCTCGCGAAGTTGAAATTTATCAGCACGACATTCTCAATCGGTTAATTGAAAAAGGTGTGGCACTCGTTTCGCTCCCCTCTTCTAATAATAAGCTGACTGTCGTCTTTGAAGATTACAAAGATCATCCGTTTTCGTGGTGGGAGAAAAAGGGACTCGAGCTTGGCATTGGCACTGACAACTACGTCACTCTCAATACGAACTTCATCCAAGAACTATTAATTCTTATTTTAACCGACCCGCACGATTTAAAAATTACAAAGCTGTTGATGGTTGCGACCGGCGAGACTCGCAGGCCTTACATCAGCCATTTACTCTGGCAAATGCGAAAGCAAGTTCATCAAAAACCCGATCAAAATATTTAATGGTGCGCTAGAGTTCTCTCGGTCGCTCGTAATCTCGATCGCACTCGTTCAGCCACTTCGTCACGTATGCGCGGCCTTCGTTTAACTAAGTCAAAATGCTCGCCATCTGAAAGTATATGAACTTTTACGTCGTGCAATGACATCGTTCGTTCAGCCGCGCTCTCAGCGATATTCGTGTAAGTGACGTCGTGACCATCGATAATGTAGACGGCGTTGCTGCCAAGCACCTGCAGTGACCGTCCGCTGACTAAAATGCATGTGTCTTCGTCGATACCCACACCTAATACACGAGGATTAAACGCAACCGCGCCAAGGAGTCTTCCGATTCTGCCACGCTGACCGAAGTGTTGATCAATAATAACATCGTGAACGAGCCCCAGCCCTGGTGCCATCATCCAATTGCCAACTTTGTGAGACTCGGCAATATCCATGTTATGCCCGCCAAGTAGCATCGTCTCTCCCATCATCGCAGCGCCCGCACTTGTCCCGGCGATCGTTCCGCCACGCATGAATAAATTCGTTAGACTCTCTAACAGTGGAGATCCGCCTATTTTAGTTGTGATCTTAAGCTGATCTCCGCCTGAGAAAAATACGGTTTCGGCTTTGTCTACAAGCTTCAGATTTTCTGTCCTGCGGGCATCTTCGGTAGTTTCAAGGTGCAGATGGTCGACTTGGCGAATGCCCATGTCCTTGAAGACAGCACGATACTCTCTAAACACTTCATCTGGATGCTCAGTTGCCGGCGTTGCAATCACCATGCGCCCTCGTTTTGTGACCGCAGCAACCTTGCTTAGAATTTTTCGCACTTCGCTAGTTTTATCTTCACGCCCGCCAATAATGATCAAACACCCCTTTGCTTCAAGGGTGTCGACCGTTTTCGTTTTTTTTGTTCTAGGCGAGCGTGAGTGACGAATTGGCATTGCGACCGATCCTTTCCTCAAGACCTAGTTCGCTAAAATCCGGCAACACTGTCACGGGTTGAGGATCGTAGCCGCGCAAGACTTCGAGTGCGCGCTCAAGCTCATCATAGAAAACGACGGCGACATCTCCTGGACGCAACTCTTCTATCACATGCATGATCGCTCGCTTCTCATCGAGAATAATTGCGGCTTCACACCGGCGATTCGAATTTCCAGCAGCCTTCAGAGCCATCAGTGGCACTTCCCCTTCGGCTCGTCCTCGTCGATTGTAATCATCTCGCAGGATGAGTCGATCAAAGTGCAAAGCCGCGACTTTTGCTGACTCGAGCAAAAGATCATCTGCGCGATCACCCGGTAAACCTAAAATACCCACCAAACGGCGAGGTCGCCAACGTCGGATCGTTTGTGCCACCGCAAGAATCGCATCTGGATTATGCCCATAATCCAAAAACAAATGTCCTGATCCGACTTTGTAGAGAGTTCCGCGGCCAAGATTTTGCGTGGCAGATTCAAACGTCATCAAACCCGCACGCAAAACCTCAATTGAAACTTTTAAAGCGCGCGCACCAGCGCACACGGCAAGCGCATTTGAAATCTGATACTCGCTTGTACCGTTAAAGGTGAACCTCAAGTCACGCACGTGAACGATGCGAATTTCGGTATCCCCTTTGGATTCAATGAGCCAACCGCCGCGAGCAAAATAGCTGCAGTGGCCCTCGTCACGATTTTCCTCGACGAGATCGTTGTTCTCAGAAATTGAATAGAAGCAGATCTTTTTCCGACCCGTTCGGACTGCGGTTCGCTCAGCAAGTTTTGCAGATTCAGGATCATCCGCGTTTAGCACAACGGTACCGCCGTCTCGCACTTGTTCTGCAATCAGCCCCTTCACGCGCACGATATCCTCAATTGATTCGATCCCATCTTGGCCGATGTGATCAGGAC
Organism: Bdellovibrionales bacterium; assembly: GCA_031416685.1. GTDB lineage: Bacteria > Bdellovibrionota > Bdellovibrionia > Bdellovibrionales > JAMPXM01 > JANOUF01. Next base: position 21,497 of record JANOUF010000095.1, on the reverse strand, counting down.
GAATATTTGTCACGATTCCAACATCGGCTAAGTCATACGCAAGACCGCCACGCATGATTCCGCCTCTTGCGGTCTCAAGCACAGCGGCCTCAACTCTGGGGTCGCTTAGAACTGTCGCCGCTGATAGCGGCCCGGTCGTGTCGCCATTAGCGATTTGATTTCCATTAATGTAGATACCGTTAGACGTTGTATGCCCAACAATGCGACCCGTGGTTGAAAGAATGTGCGCAAGCAACCGTGTGACCGTGGTCTTGCCATTCGTGCCAGTAACCGCAATGATCGGAATTCGCCCCGTATCACCATTCGGAAACAGGCTCTCTATAATTGCTCTGCCAACATCTTGCGCTTCACCGACTGTCGGCGACAAATGCATGCGCAAGCCCGGTCCTGCATTCACCTCTATGACGGCGGTGTTTTCATTCATGCATCGTCGAATATCGGAGTGAATTAGGTCTATTCCACAAATATCAAGATCAACTATTCCAGCGATGCGTTCACTGAGCTCACGAATTTCAGGATGAACAGAACTTGTTACGTCCGTCGCTGCTCCGCCGGTAGAAAGATTCGCGGTCTTGCGTAAAAGCACCCGTTTACCGTTTTCAGGTACGGAACTTAAATCGAAATTTTGTTTCATTAATACTTCTAGAGTTGTCGAGTCCACTGGAAGATTCGTGAGACTACTCATGTGACCATCACCGCGACGTGGATCTCTATTCTCGCTATCGATTAATTTTTGAATTGTCTGGATGCCGTCACCTGTCACATTTGCCGGATCCCGCTCGCTAGCCGCGATCATACGCCCATTCACAACAAGCAGTCGATAGTCGCGCCCACGCATCATTTGTTCGACCAAAACGCGACTACTGAATTCGCGGGCTTGATGAAACGCGCGAAGAGCATCATCTTGGTTTTCAACATCGAGAACTACGCCCTGACCGTGATGGCCATCGATTGGCTTAATCGCCCACGGTGTTGGAATTTCTTTAAGCAAAATCCGAAGCTCCTCCTCGCTGCGGGCGCAGCCTCCGAGAGGAACCGGTACGAACGATTTTTTTAAAAGTTCCTTTGTCAGCGATTTATCTTGCACCAATTCAGTTGCAATCAAGCCTGTTCGATCACTGACCGCAGCCTGAACACGACGTCTTTTAATCCCGTACCCTAGTTCCAAAAGACTATTGGGTCCGATACGCCGAACTGGAATTCCACGTTTAAGTGCTGCCTCTTCAAGAGCTTGCCCGCTGGGCCCAAGCGAGTTCTCCGAAATAATTTTTTTAGCTTCGTTGATGACGCCCTCAAGGTCGAACGAATTTCCTTTCGCAAGCGCCAAAAAACAATCGACAGCCCGACATAAGAGATACTTCATTCCTTCTTCACTTTGAAAACGTGTCACAACTTTGTATATAGCCGGTTCCGATTCGAAAACCGTTTTCCCGTAATGAACGCCAATGCCCGCCAGAGCACTCATTTCAATAGCAACATGCTCGATAATATGTGCGGGATAAGTTCCGCGCAGCAGTCGCTCAATGAATCCGCCCGGTTTTCCAACCGAACAACCATGCTCGCGAATTCCTGGGAGTAGTGCTGAAATTCGTTCAAGAAAACCCGGGATATTGCAGCTCGCAACTTCTTTATAATCACCAAGGGCCAGCCGCATGATAAGCACTGGCTTTGAATGAAACACATTCGGCCCATGGAGAGTTTTTGTTCCTAGAATCTCGATCATGCAGTTACGACTCCTGGGTTTACAGAAGGTGCTTTGTTGGAGTTCGCATTGGTCGTATGGAGAAGGCCGTTTTTGTTGAGAGTATAAATGTTGTACGCGTGGCGAATAACGGGTTGCGCGACATTTCTCACGGGCACCCCGCCCGGAGTCATTCCCTTTTCTATCCCGTGATGGGCATGTCCATGAAATGCGATATCTGCTCCGCCCCCATCGATCGCTTCGGCAAGCAAGTAGCTTCCCAAAAATGGATAGATCTCTTTCTTCTCGCCAGCGAGTGTTTCAGGGCAGGGCGAATAATGGAGAAGTGCGATTTTATAATCCGCTTGCAAATTCAACAGTTCTTGCCTGAGGCGATCAGCTTGGCGCTTCGTGTGGCCAATAAAGGCTTTCATCTCAGGCTCACCGAATTCAGTTCCGCAAGCTCCAGCAAATCCGCCGCCGAAACCTTTAATGCCGACAATTCCTACGCGACTCCCCGCTATTTCTAAAACACAGCTCGTTTGTTCGAGTACGTGCACGCCAGCGTTCTGTAGAATTTCACGCAAGTCTTCAGTTTGATTCGAATGATAATCGTGATTACCAAAAACACATATGACCGGGACGTTTGCCTCGCTTAAGTCTCTTGCGAGAACCTCCATCTCTTCACGTGTTCCAAAATGTGTGAGGTCTCCTGCTAAGAGAAACACGTCCGCATTTTCATTGAGATGCGACATATACGGCGCAAGTCTCCCTGCGGAGCTTCGCCCGTAATGGACGTCGCCCGCAGCGGCGATGCGAATCATACGACCTCCTCAACGGTCGGGCCTGTGAGATGGGTGATCTTAACCTGGTTTTCGCATTTGTAACCTAGGGCGTGCTCGCAAATCACATCTTGTATCGCTTGACGTTGCTCCTCGTTCTGCACCTCACCACGAGCAACAATCGTGCTGTCAGACGATATATAAACACGAATGTCGAGTGCAGCGGTTCTAGGATCCTTCGCGATAAACTCACGAAGTTTTTCAGTGAAGTAGCCTTCTTGATTCTGCACTTGAGATTTCGACCTCTGCGCTTGCTGCATCGCTTGTGCTGCCGGCGTTTGCGGACTCAAAGACTGTTGCGAATGCAGGGACTGCTGCATTGTTTGTTGCATCGTTTGTTGTTGCTGCGGTTGTGTTCCCCAACCAGCTGGAACCCAGGCTGTTTCTCCCGGTCGAACTTGATCTCCAAAAATAGACTGGAACAAGTTAACGATGATTGAATTTGGAATCCAAATGTCGTTGGACTGAGCGTAAATCAAAAGGGAGAGAATTCTGCGCGCCGCTTTTCTTGCGCGCTTCATGAGATAATTCCAGTCGACTGTGGCATGTGACAAAATCGCAAGAGCGTCATGCCAATGATGTGGACCATCTTCTCGTGCGACAGCAGCTTTGATGACGATTAAATCTTCGGGCGAAACAGCGGGAATTGTGCGCCCATGATACGGAACGCGGCTCGCGCGCTTGTGCATCTCATCGTCAAAATAGATGTCACCTTCGGATTTAAAGATAATGTCGACCATCATCTCGCCCATCCAACCTTTATAAAGCCAACGGGCATCGACTTTTTCCGTCTCAAATCCTGCAGAAGATAGTGCTTCAAGTGCAGCATCTGCATCTTCGGGTCTGCAGAAAAAATCGATGTCATGAGTGCTGCGCGGTCGACTGATGGCACTGGCGGCAATACCGCCGATCATAGCGAACGGGATCTTTCGTGCCTCCATTGCGTCGATAGCAGCAAATAGCGTTTTATCAAACGCTTCACCCATTTCCGTTTGTCGCATACTTGCGTGCCCCGGTGGAATTTGCCTATCCATCCCTTTGCCCCTCCAGTATTGGTCTAACCCTATTTCTAATCCCATGACGTCATCCTGCCAAAAGCTTGGATCAAAAGAACGTAACAGGATTGTGTTTTCTTCTTAACGTCGAAGGTGCCACACAAAACGTCGCGTAGGATAAAGGTGTGAAAGGAGTGCCAGTGATAAAAGCAGTCATCCTCGACGTTGACGGAACGCTCATTGATAGTAACGACGCACACGCTGAGTCATGGGTGCAGGCCTTTGCCCTCGAAGGAATTTCGGTTCCTTATTCACGTATTCGACCTTTGATTGGAATGGGCGGCGATCATCTTCTACCTTTGGTCGCAGGAATTACCGAAGGTACTGATGTGGGCAAAAAAGTCTCGACCCACCGGAGGCGTATTTTCACAGATCAATATTTGCAAAACTTAAAACCCTTTCCGCGTACACGTGAATTGCTCGAACGCATGCGCGCTGAAGGAATTAAACTTATAGTCGGCTCATCAAGCGACAAAAAGAATCTGTGCGCACTTTTGGAACAAGCGCGTATTCGCGATCTCATCGAAAGCTCGACATCAAAAGATGACGTCGATGAGTCGAAACCGGAACCCGACATTATCATCTCTGCACTTAGAAAGTCTGGAGCGGCAGCAAGAGATGTTTTGATGTTAGGTGATACGCCGTACGACGTGACTGCAGCACTTCGGGCCGGTGTGCGAACAGTGGGACTTCAATCTGGCGGCTTTTCTCTTGCATCACTTGCAAGAGCGATTGCGGTCTATCGTGATCCTGCCGATTTGCTTCAGCAGTTTTCAACAAGCCCGTTCTCGAAATCATTTAGTGGGATTATTCAGTCTTCTCGATCGTTGCCGAAAGCCAATTTACAAATGGAGTAATCCTGGTCGCTGTACTTCCGGTGCATGTTTCATTGCCAGCTTTATGTATGCCCCAGAGGATTAAGTTGTGATTGCGTCGAATAAAAATTGGACCACCGGAATCACTCACGCACATGGACTGTCCAGTCGCACCTTTTTTTAAGCTCGCTTCCGTTTTGCCAAGCATTCCGATATAGGTAGCCGTTCCCCATCGCGCCACTCCGTCAGCACCTTGTTGATCCAGTGAATGAACGCCGCCGCCCGCAATGTACAACTGCTCCTGTGATGAGGGATGAATTCCCCACTCATCTAATTTTGCCGGAACTGCCCCAAGAGGCGCTGGTTTATGAAGTCGTAACATCGCAATATCAAATGAATCTGTTGGCGGATTGAGTGCACGATGATGCGCTTTTCTTGCACCGCGTGTGTGAATGCTATCAGCTGCACGTATCGACCCATCGGTAAATTTCGCACGGATTTCGTAAACGGTACTTCCTTCGAAGCAGTGGGCAGCAGTCACGACCAAATGAGGAGAAATTAAAGCTCCCGAACAAATTGAATCCGCCTGTCCAAGACGAACGACTTCTATCGAAACTGTCGCACGGCCCAAATCGGAACTCGAAGAGAGTGGATTTCCACCGATGACGGCTTGATCCCTTTGACCAAACTGATCACTCGCACCTTGCGGTTTTGCACAAGATGAGAAAATGACCGAGCTAAGAAGGAAAAGAAGAAGCTTCATTATTTTGCTCTCAACCTTGCGACTGCGGCATTTAACCATGGGTGAACGGACGCAAGCTCGAAGTGGACACTCGCACCCGAGCACGTTTGGTTCGAGACACCTTTGTTAATGCCCCATAAAAACCAACGACCCTTTTCAAAGACATAGGCCGGCCCGCCCGAGTCACCATGACAAATTGACGACTTCGAATTTACACCTACGGATTTAGTCTCAATCGCTGAGAGGGTCTTTACTTGCAACACAGCTTTATGAAGACGTCCATTGCCGCCCTCTTCAGATCCGTCAGTTGACCCAAAACCTGAAGTTAAAAACACGTCGCCCACTTTCATGCGAACACCCGCCTGGCGAAGTTGCGCACGTGGAATTTCTTTTGGCGCAAGCTTTCGTAGGCGAAGAACTGCGACGTCATAATTCCCAACACCTTTACTGTTCGGGTGGAACGAGGGATGTGTTTCAATTCTTTTTACCGAAATCGATTTTTTATTGCGCTTAAGTCCAAAACCCACAGATACGTTTCTTCGGGAATCGATAAAACAATGGGCGGAACTGAGTACGATATCGTCGGCAATGAGTACTCCCGAGCATTCTTCGGTATCATTATCGATGGACACTCTGATACTGACCGTGGACCCGACGATCGGGTCGATTGCTTTAAGCTGCTCGCCAGCCACTACGGACATATCGGCATAGTCGGTCTCTGGCGCAGAACCTGTCGGCGTACATCCAAAAACCATTGGCAGCATCAAAACCGCCATTAAACGGAAAAAACGCACAAAAACCTCGCAACCTGGAAAAGTTTTCTGGTTGAAACGACCTTAAACCGTTTCGCTCCAGGTCTAACTAACATGATCAATTTCCGGGCCATGTTTTTCGTTGTTTGCCAGGCCCGAAAAGCCCGGATATAGACTTGGTCATGATTCGAGCAAACTGGAAATACTTTAAGAGTTCTGTGTGGGTAACTGTAGTAGGCCTCATCCTCGCGTACATCGTTGGCTATGTGTACGGCGAAAGCCACACCCAAGGTTTAACGATGCTTTTCTTAGCCACGATTTTAAGCGTGCTAGAAGTTTCGCTTTCTTTCGACAACGCCGTCGTCAACGCCAAAGTCTTAAATACGATGACCCCCGTTTGGCGCCATCGCTTTATCACGTGGGGGATGTTGATTGCGGTGTTCGGAATGCGCTTGGTGTTTCCACTCGCCATCGTTGTCATTGTGACGAAGCTAGGCCCTTGGGACGCATTGGTTTTAGCAGCATCCAAACCTGACGAGTATGCGGCAATTATGACCTCCGTACACACCGAAATCGCGGGTTTCGGTGGCGCGTTTTTATTAATGGTCGCGCTTAAATACTTCTTTGATAAAAACAAAGACGTTCATTGGATCAAACAGATCGAAAAACCCCTTGTGAAATTAGGGCGGATGGATGCCATTGAACTCGGCGTATCGATGCTCGCAATTTATGGAATGACGAAGATTCTTCCACCCGATGAAGGTTACAAGTTTTTGACTGCCGGAATCTTCGGATTAGTTACATTTATTGCTGTCGATGGCGTCGGCGCTTTTCTAAATGCCCCTGATGAAACCATGACCGACATTCATAAAGCGAGTGCCGCATCGTTTATGTATCTCGAAGTTCTTGATGCGAGCTTCAGCTTTGACGGAGTTGTGGGCGCGTTTGCTATTACGAATAATCTCTTCATTATCGCCATCGGTCTTGGTGTAGGTGCGATGTTCGTACGAAGCATGACTATCATGCTTGTCGACCGCGGAACTCTCTCGGAGTTTGTGTATCTTGAGCACGGTGCTTTCTATGCAATTGGTGCCTTGGCCACGATGATGTTTCTCGGTACCAGCATGCACGTTCCCGAAGTCATTACCGGATTAATTGGTGCTGCATTCATTGGCCTCTCACTTTGGTCCTCGGTTCGACATAACAAGGAGAAACTTCAATCGTAGTGCCCATAGGCGGCACGACGATGTGAATTTGAGGCTCCAAAAGCAAAATACCCGCTCTCTAGCATGGACTTAAGTTTGCTGTCTGACTTGAGTAGCGGAGGATTCCCATGGTACGTCAATTGTTTGCTTTAGCTCTTATTTTCACCGGCGTTCAAGCCCAAGCGTCTGGTCGAACTTCTGGGTTGGTCACCGGCCAAACCATCACTTGTCAGAATAAGAAACAGGGTCTCACGATCCGCGCAAAACTCACGAATTTAGGCGCAAGTTTGAGCGAGACGAGCGTCGACGTCGCAGTAAAGATGAAAAAGGAGCAAGGCTTTCAGGGCGTACTCCGCAATGAAAAGATCGAACAAACGTCTAGTGTTGGCCAAGTTGTGATTAAAGGTGAAGCCGAAGCAAAAAACTTGGCACTTGAGCTGATTTTGCCTGAGAATAAACTGAAAACTGGTTTTAAAAACGTGACGCTCTCAGCGTTCTTGGACAATCCACTCAGCGATGGTGGGTTTTATCCGAATCGAGTTTCAGTAAAATGCAGCAGCCAGCTAGTGAACTAAATAATCAGCCTCAGACTTTTAAAGCCCGAGTAGCGGCACAATACGAGCGATATCGCGAATACGGACCTGCCGCATTTTTCTTCGGCGGGTTTTTTTTCGACATTCTGACACTTGCGCGCATCGACGATACGCTGACTATCGTTCAGCAGGCCGTTTATCTATTCTTGCTTTCGACTTTCTCAGTTTTTGAACTTTGCTCGCACATGCGGCCACTCCAAGTTCCGAAAGGCTTGCAGACACTTTGGAAGTATCGAGACGAAATCGTGCATTTCGTTTTCGGAAGTTTACTGAGCGTTTACACGTTGTTTTATTTTAAGAGTTCGTCTCTCGTAACTTCGTTCGTGTTTTTGGCGGCCCTTGCGGGCTTGATGGTTGCAAATGAGTTCAGCCGATTTCAGCAATCGGGAGTTCTCACTCGCCTTGCGCTCTTAAGCGTTTGCTTCATTTCCTATCTGTCTTATGTGATTCCCGTTTTCATAGGGCAAATTGGGCTTTGGATTTTCTTGCTGGCTTTGATTGGCGGTACACTCCCCATGCTCTGGATTCTCAAAATCGCAGAGAGACGCGCTCCTGAAGTCATTCGGGCTGAACCGCAAGATGTGGCACCTCGTCGCTATCTATTGAAAAATTGGAGAAGTCAGCCTCTCTACAAACGCTCACGACAAATCGTTTGGCTCGTTCCCACGGTTTTTTTAACGCTCTACCTATTACAGCTCGTGCCCCCTGTTCCTCTTTCGGCGCAATTTCTCGGCATCTACCACGAAATCGAAAAAGTCGAAGGTCGTTATCAACTCAAGTTTGATCGTCCATGGTGGGCCTTTTGGGAGAATGGTGCGCAAACCTTTTACGCCCGCCCCGGCGACAAAATTTATGTTTTCGCAAGCATCTTTTCACCGACCAATTTCCAGGACCGCATCAACATGCGCTGGCAGTATTATGATGAAAAACAAGGGTGGCAAACATCCGACCGAATACCCTTACAAGTCACTGGCGGGCGGGATTTGGGCTTTAGAGCCTTCGCCCAGAAGAGCTCCTATTCCCCTGGACGCTGGCGAGTGATTGTCGAGACCAGTGACGCCCGTGAAATCTCTCGAATTAATTTACGCGTCGTTGCAGACCCGAGCCAAGAACCTAGAGAATTTAAGATCGACACGCTATAGTTCTTTCTTCGTGGAGCAAGAACAAAAACGCAAAGATGTCGACCAGAAACGTAAGCTCGCCGCTTATATTCGCGCGTTCGTTGTACCGACGCTTTTTTTGAAAGTGTTCCTGCTTTACTTCGGACTTAATTACGCAAGCTACCCGGGCCGCGGGTATGGTTACGGACTTGCTGCAACGATCGTTTTGTCGCTCGCGAATTTTAGCTATTTTCTATATCTGAATTGGGATGACTCAGACGAATAAGAAGGATCGAACAATGAGTAAAAAGGATATTTCCGGCGACGGAAAAGACATATTCGGAGATGATGTTTCATCAGAGGCAGAGAACGATTTCGCCTCACTCCTTGACCAGTCGATGACTGCAGGCTCACGTCGCGTACGCGCAGGCGATAGTTTTAAAGGTGAAATTCTCTCGATCGGAAAAGAAGAGGCGTTTGTTAGCACTGGAACTGCGGTTGACGGAGCCATTCCACTTCGCGAGCTTCTAGATGATCAAAAACAAGTGAAGTACAAAGTCGGCGACATCATCGACGTACAGGTCGTTCGCGCTCGCGAGGGCGAGATTCTACTTAAGCGTGCAGGTTCGTTAAGTTCGAGCGACGGTGTTGAAAATCTTGAAGATGCGTTCGACATGGAATTGCCAATTGAGGGCCGCGTAACGGAAGCCGTAAAAGGTGGCTTCCGAGTTGAGATACAAGGTAAACGTGCGTTTTGCCCAATCAGCCAAATCGATTTGCGTGCAAGCGCTGATCAAACTCAGTACATCGGTCAAAAATATGATTTCATCATTACTCAATTTGAAGAAAAGGGACGCAACATCGTCGTCTCAAGACGTCGACTGCTTGATCTCAAGAAAGTGGAAAACGAAGGAGAGTTCTTAGAAAAAACGAAGCCCGGCACGATTCTCCAGGGAAAAGTCACACGCCTTGAGAAGTACGGTGCGTTTGTCGCTGTTGGTGGCGGCGTTGAGGGCCTCGTTCCAATTTCTGAAATTGCTTGGGGCCGCATCAATCACCCATCCGACGTGCTCACTCTTGGACAAGACGTTTCTGTCAACGTGATCCGAGTCACTGAAGAAGAAGGTCGCTTGAGAATTTCTCTTTCGATTAAAACTGGTGGAAGTGAAAGTGATCCTTGGTTAAAAATCCCCGAACGCTACCCGCTTGGCTCAATTCATGACGGCACTATCGAGCGAAAAGAAACTTACGGATATTTCGTAAATCTTGGGCCCGGAGTTACGGGCCTTCTGCCGCGATCGAAATGGCGTGATCGCATTGACGGTGGCCAGTACGAGAATAAGAAAAAAGGCGATCTCCTGCCTGTGCAGATTGATGAAATAAACATAGATGAAAAAAAGCTTACCTTCGCTCCGCCTGAGGACGCACAAGACGGAGCTTGGAGAACTCATGGAGCGAACCAAAAACAAGGCAGTTTTGGGAAGATGGGCGATCTGTTAAAGGATTTCAAACCGGCCAAAAAATAACTTCGAAACAACGTAGGTGACCTCTCATGTCTTCAGCTCAAAAACCAGCTTCGATTCTAACTCTGATCGGCAATACACCCATGATCGAATTAAAAAAATTCGACACTGGCCCTTGCCAGTTATTCGTGAAGCTTGAAAATCAAAATCCTGGCGGCTCAATTAAAGATCGCATCGCGATGTCGATGATTGAAGAAGCTGAAAAGAGTGGAAAGCTTAAACCCGGCGGAACGATCATCGAAGCAACTGCCGGCAACACGGGGCTTGGCTTGGCACTTGTCGCAGCGGTAAAGGGCTACAAACTTATCCTCGTCATCCCAGATAAAATGAGTCGCGAAAAAATTTTCCACTTGCGAGCAATGGGCGCTGAAGTTCAGCTTACGCGATCGGACGTAGCAAAAGGACACCCTGAGTACTACCAAGACTTAGCAAAACGAATGTCGGGAGAAATCGGCGCGTTTTACATCAATCAGTTTTCCAATCCTGCCAATACCCTTGCTCACGAAAAAACAACAGGCCCTGAAATTTGGGAACAGATGGATCACAAAGTTGATGCAGTCGTTTCGGGCGTCGGTAGCGGCGGAACTCTTGCCGGGCTTTCCAAATATTTTGGGGCTGTTTCGCCTTCAACTGAAATGGTACTCGCTGATCCTCAAGGTTCAATTTTAGTCGATTATATCAACACTGGAAAATATGGAGCAGCAGGAAGCTGGCTTGTTGAAGGCGTCGGCGAAGACTTCATCCCCGACATTGCCGATCTTTCCCGAGTAAAATCCGCTTATTCTATTGCCGATTCAGAGAGCTTCGAGGTCGCACGCGAATTACTTAGCAAAGAAGGAATTCTAGCTGGGTCATCGAGCGGTACTCTCATTGCGGCTGCACTTCGCTACTGCCGCGCACAGAAGACTCCAAAACGCGTCGTTACGTTTGTTTGCGATAGCGGAAATAAATATCTCTCAAAAATGTTCAATGACTATTGGATGCTGGACCAAGGTTTTCTAAAGCGCGAAAGCTTCGGCGATCTGCGAGATCTCATCTCTCGCCGCTACGATGAAAATGCGGTGGTCACGATTTCACCGAACGATACTCTTAACATCGCGTACATGCGTATGAAACTCTATGAGATTTCCCAGCTCCCAGTCATCGACAACGGCAAGATCGTCGGCTTCCTCGATGAGTCGGACGTCTTAATGTCGGTTTACGGCAAAGACGAAAACTTTGCTGCACCCGTGAGTTCTGCAATGACCAAACAGGTTGAAACGATTTCAGCTAAAGCAAAATTCTCAGATCTGATGCCGATCTTTAATAAGGGCAATGTGGCGGTCGTTGTTGAGAACGACAAGTTCTTAGGGTTGATCACGCGAATCGATTTACTCAATCACTTGCGAAAACAACGAAAATAAAAAGGGAGCGTCATGCTCCGAGAGGCCTAATGAAAAAGCTAATTGTCATTCTCGTATTTCTTTTACCTCTAGCTGTTCGAGCGCAAGTTGAGGCAAAAGTTTGGTCGAGTGAATCCGAACTTGGAATCGCAACCGTCTCAGGCAACTCAAAGAGCGAAACCTTTACGGGTAAAGACACGACTTCCTATATTATCGATCACAAAAACAAAGTGACTTGGACGGGTCGGTATTTGCGCGCAACTTCAAGCGGAGTCGAAAGTTCAAGAAACTGGGACACAGCACTTCGTTTAGAGCGAAGCTTTCCGCCGTCGCCTTTGAGTGCATTTGTTTCCTACGGTCTTGAATCGGATTTTTATGCTGGCTACGTACAAAGAAATAACGCTGACGTGGGTCTCAAATATGACCTCACCCGAACCACACCAACCGTGTGGATTGTTGAAGCCGGCTACCGGAACACCCAAACGATGAGTCGAAATGTTCAAGGCACACAAAGCACGGATCTCTTGCGTCTGTATTCTGAGATCAATCAGGCGCTCGGGAAATCGGCTTCCATGAAATTCTGGGTTGAGTATCTTCCTAAGCTTGACGACTTCAAATCGTACCGAATAAACGCCGAACCTTCGCTCGTAAGCCAACTGAGCGGAATTTTTTCACTAAAGACTGGTTACCTCGTAAAATACCAATCTGCATTGGTACCACCGTCGACCAAACGAACAGATAGTTTTTTTACTACTGCCCTAGTTGCAAAGTTTTAAGGAGTTGTTCATGTATCGCGAGTTTATGGAATTCTTGAGACATTATGGAGTCATCGGGCTAGCTATCGCCGTCATCATCGGTGGGAAACTCAACGAATGGGTTTCGAGCGTAGTGAATGACCTATTGGTGCCGGTGATTCTTCAGCCTGCACTCAGAGCTGCGCATGTGGATAACATCCGCGAGCTCAGTTACAACGGAATTTTGTACGGTCGAGTTCTTGGCGCGACGATCGATTTCTTGATCGTTGCGCTCATAGTATTTTTATTTTGCAGAAAAGTTCTCCGCGAAGAGACTGTAACTAAAAAATAATCAGGGGCACGGAACGGTTGTTTCGGACGAAGGCGGCGGAGTTGCCTCAGCCTCGGGTGGAGTTCCGCTAAACTCATAAGCCTCGTGGATATAATCCGCGAGACGCTTGAGATCTAACACTCGCCCATGCGTGACCTTACCTATCAGATCACTGCGGTACGTGGCCGACGTTCGAAGCGCGAGTTCTACGCGTGCTGGTGTCGCGCTATAGCCGTGTGCTCGAATCAATTGAATTGCAAGCCCAGCTGCCCCTGCGGTCACTGGTGTCGCCATCGACGTTCCAGATTTGTAGCCATAAGTGTTCTCTGGAAGTGGCGCATACATGCCCCCGGAACCCGGTGCTGCTATTTCAACATTCGTTGAGGAGTAGTTAGAGAAACTACTCCACTCACCGGTTGTTGCACTCACCGAGCCGACTGTGAGTAGCCCGTTAAGGCTTGATCCGTAAATGGCGGGCGAAAGCGTCGTTCCGCCTGTTCCCAAGTATTTGCCTGAGTTTCCCGCGGCAGCGAGAACTGTTGCGCCTTTTTGAATCGCGTAGACGATTGCAGATTTTAAGGTGTTGCTGAACGCACCACCAACACTTAAGTTAATAACGTCAGCGCCATTGTCAGCAGCATAGCGAACACCGTTAGCCGTATTACTACCTTTCGTGTAATCGAGGTCTCCGAATACGTTAACAGTCATAAGGAGCGCGCCTTTTGGCATCGCGCCTGAGCCGCCTTTTCTGTTGTATCCTTGCGACGCTGCAAGCCCCGCGACATGCGTACCATGACTCTTGCCAACTGAGTTCGACGGGTTGCCATTTGCTTTCGCAAAATTATAGCCATGAACATCATCCACATAACCGTTATCGTCATCATCAATACCATTTGCCTCTATCTCCTTTTCGTTTTTCCATAAAATGTCTTTTACATCTTCGTGAGTAAGTTCAAGACCGCTGTCAACGACAGCAATCACAACGGGCTTACGCAAAAAAGAGAGCGGACCGTAGAATGACGGATACGCTTCGCCCGCATTAATGTAAGTCAGATATTTCTGCAGACTTTCTTTTGGATCACCCGGCAAACCTTGAGTTGCGATGACAACATCTTCAGAAATACCGACGACGCACTCGTCTTCCTTCGCCCATTTTTTTAGAGTATCAACTAAGGTTCCACTGGGGAGCTTGAGCGAATAGGAACGCACGCCCGGTTTACCAAGTGCATTTGGATCAAGCTCGATTAGTTCAGTGATTTTACCAGGATTACTGCAGGTGTTCTTGATAATGACTTCAAGTTCATCCGCTGTTGAGCTGATACGGACTTTGCTATTTGGGCCGAACACGTCGGCTGGTACCGTACAAAGTTTTTGGTTATTATCGACCTCTTTAGAGTGATCTTTGAACTGACAGCTGCTGCTGAGACAAATCAGTGACAATGCCACCATCGCCCTCATGCTTCCCTCCTGGTCGCACGAACATTTGTTTTTTTCACGTAAGATTCTATTTTCCGCTGAGTGGAGGGAAACCCAAAGATTAAAATTTTCTCTCGCGCCCTAAGGCCGGAAACTCAAAAGAGTGTCGGCAGAAGTTGCCCAGTGCACAGCCTAACTGTCAGTGTAAAGTAGATGTTGCGCTTCACTTAAGCGCATTTCTGCTTCGTGGATTTTGTCTAGACGATGCGACATAGTCGTAACGCCATGAACATGAAAAAATCCGGTTAGCGCTTCATCATGATTAAATGCGCCTCAACTGGTTTAAGAATCAAAGCAAACCGACTCACAATTTCTCGACCTATAAATCGAAAAATAGCTTGCCGTCAGCATTCTCGAATCCAGTGATTGAAGATCATTTGCGGGAGCATGTTGAAGCACTTTGCAGTCTTTCGGAACCCCGCCACTACAAAAGCATTGCGGGAATTGAAGAAGCTTGTAGCTACATTACGCAAAACTTTCGTAAGCTTGGCTACCGCGCGGTTCACCAGCCATTTACTGCAGACAATCGCACTTTCAAAAATGTGATCGCCTCTTACGGTCCGATGAAGGCTCCACGAATTATTATTGGCGCGCACTACGATGTGGCGGGCTTATTCCAGGGCGCAGACGATAATGCAAGTGGTGTTGCTGGGCTGTTAGAGCTTGCGAGAATCTTTCGCGTGCGAAAACCTAAGCTCGATCGGCGTATTGATCTCGTTGCATACTGCTTGGAAGAGCCACCGTTTTTTGGCACTCAGGAAATGGGAAGCTACATTCACGCTTCAAGCTTGCACAACTTAAACGTAAAAGTGCATCTGATGATGAGTCTGGAGATGATTGGCTATTTTCGTGATGAACCGGAATCCCAAACTTTTCCAACACAAGCCTTGCGATATATTTATCCAACAGTAGGGAATTTTATCGGAGTCGTCGGCGATTTACGTTCAGCATACGAGGTGCAACGAGTGAAAGAATTGATGCGAAAGCACTCTCACGTCGACGTGCAAGCGATTACCGCGCCGAGATCGTTGCCTGGAGTTGAGCTTTCCGATCACCGAAGTTATTGGGACGTCGGCTATCCGGCGCTGATGTTGACGGACACCGCTTTTTATCGAAATCCAAACTATCACTCTACGGGTGATGTGCCCCAGACGCTCGACTACAAACGTATGAAAGAGGTTGTCGAAGGCGTGTACGGTGTGGCCATAGAGTACTAGTTTTGTAACTACGACACGAATTCACTAAACGTCAGACAAGCTCTTCTCATTGATCCGACTTTATACTCATCGCATGTGGCTTAAGGATAGGAGCCGAATGCGCATAGATGTCCTGCTTAGTATCTGCCTAATTCAAGCGACCTTGTGTGGGTGTGGTCCGACTCGAGATACTTATCCGATTCCGACAGCCTTCGATCCAATGCCGACCTCGCAGGGCGATTCACCTCTAAATGCTCCGCTTGAACCTGCAATTGATTGGGTGAAATTAGTTTATGTTGATAACGGTGAAAACGTTATCTTCACGGTAAAGCGTACATCTACGTTTTTTGCATCAAATAGCCAAAGGCAATTTAACGGGCAATTTAAGGGCCGACTGTCGCTCGAAGAATTCTCTGAACTAGATGCGCGTCTCAGAGTGATTTCACAAAGGGAAATTAGGACCCGGTCTTGCGAGCAATCCGCGACTCAATTGACAGGAACAAGTATTCGTATCTCGAAAGCGGCTG
Organism: Bdellovibrionales bacterium; assembly: GCA_031416685.1. Lineage (GTDB taxonomy): Bacteria > Bdellovibrionota > Bdellovibrionia > Bdellovibrionales > JAMPXM01 > JANOUF01. The sequence goes on along the minus strand of JANOUF010000095.1, from coordinate 5,543 downwards.
GTGGTTCCGTTGATCTCTACAGCGGGAAGGCGAACACGGAATGCTTTCGCGGTAGCCCGGCTGAGGTGCGGGAGCTCGAGATGTATCTCCGTTATCTATGCGATCAGTATCTTCGCTAGAGAGAGGTCTAGCTTCCGAAAACCCGACCCTGCCTAGACGAACTGGCCGTAACATATTTAGGTTAATTTCCGATAAAGATATATGTCGTCTGCAGCATTCCTAATCACATTCGCAGCTTGCGTCGGTTTGCTCGCCGTTTTGTTAATCGACCGAAAGAACAAGGCGAAGGAACTTGAAGCAAGTGAGCAGGCGTACAAAGTTCTGAATACGCGATACCGTGAAATATTGAGCAGCTTGCGTGAAGGGTTTGTGACTCTCGATCACGAGTATCGAATCACATATATTAATCCCGAGGGACTCCGCTACATCGGAGCTTCTAACAGCGATTGCCTCGGCAAAAATTTTTACGACCTTTTTCCTGAAACAAAGAATACGGCTTTTTTCGAATCGGTTCGTAAAGCGATGCAAGATCGCATTCCGACTGAATCGCTTGAATCATTCCAAGCTTCTTGGTTTGAAATTCGTACCTATCCATTCTCTGAAGGGGTTTCGCTTTTCTTCCGCGACGTGACTGAGAAAAAACATTTGGAAGCCGTCCTCGAAGAACAGCGAGCGAAAGCCGCGATGTCGTCAAAAATGTCGACTCTTGGTGAAATGGCTTCTGGAGTCGCGCACGAGATTAACAATCCGCTGATGATCATCTTGACCCGTACCGAACAGTTAAACGACATGGCGGCTACGGGCCGAATTAATGCGACGCTGGTGAAACAGTGCGCGGAAAAAATTCATCACACGGTTATGCGCATCAGCCGCATCGTGAAAGCGCTTCGTTCTTTTGGCCGTGATGGCGAGAACGACCCGTTTGAGTCAGCGACTTTGAATACAATTGTTGAAGAAACACTTGAGCTTTGTAGCGAGAAGTTTGCGTTCCATCGCGTTCAACTTCGTGTGACTGGACTTGAACAAACTGTCGGCCTTCAGTGCCGGCCGGTTCAAATTTCGCAAATTCTATTGAATCTTTTGAACAACAGCTTCGATGCCGTTCGCGACGCGACTCGTATGCGCTGGGTTCACCTGGATATTCAAATGGATGAAAGTCAGCTTCGAATTCGCGTCACCGATAGTGGCAACGGGATCGTGCCAAAAATTCGTCAGAAACTTTTCCAACCGTTTTACACGACAAAAGAAGTCGGTCACGGCACAGGCCTGGGACTCAGCATCTCCCGCAATATCGCCCTCTCCCACAGCGGCTCACTCGAGTACGACGACACCAACCCCAACACGTCGTTCCTCCTCACCCTCCCCCGCAAATCCGCCCACCCCCACGCCGCCTAAAAGGTGTCAGGCTCCCTTTTCGGAAGCGACGAGTTAAAGACACTAAAACTCTAAGGATTTCTATTGAGGTAAACTGCGTATTACCGGATTCACTCATGGAGCATCCGGCAACGTCTATTGTTAAAATATTTCAAGAGTTTGAAGAAGTTAACGCACCACTTCCGAAAAGGGAGCCTGACACCTTTTGGGGGTTAGGCTTCGACTTCGACGGCGTTTTCGACGGAGCGGACGCCTGGGATGTTCTGCACGATATCTTGGAACAGCGTTTTAGCTTGCGGGCTGTCGGCTGTGCCGAGAAGGCGCGCTACACCGTTTTCAACAACGATGTCGAGATCTGAACCTTGCAGATCATCCGTGTTGTCGATTGCTTCAAGAATATCATTTTCAATATCGCGATCCGAACGTGGTTCTTTGTTCAAATCTCCTCCAGAGCCGACGCTATAAAGATTTGGATTTTGTGGATTCTCAACTTCAGCCATTTTCGTCCTCCGCTCGTGGAACAATTACGATCGTTTTTACCACCGCGCCGTCGAGCTGGGACGTGTGCTTTCGTTGTTTAATCCTACAAGAATTCACTTTGCGCCCGCGGTATCCTGAAGTCAAAGGAGGATCTTATCGATGAACGACAATCCCACCAATTATAAAGCTCATATCAATGCCAATCAGCCAGCTGGCTCGCAAGTCGGTCAGGAATTGAATGGCAAAATGGAATTTCCACCGAACTTTGGGCAACAAAATGAACGAGACATCAGTTTAGAAGATCTCGATGACGATAATCCGGCCCCGAAAGCCGATCGCAAAATTGATATTCGCCAAGAAGGATCAAACCGGAACCTCGACAATCACTCGGCAGCAAAAGACGCCGAAGGACTCGATACCCCCGAAGGCTTGGGCTAAATACCGTTTTTAAGGCAGGAGCTTACCCTCCTGCTTTTACATTTAAGGCCGCAGCATGAAAATCCACTAAATTGCCCTCGAAATGATTGTGCCTACCAATTTTGCATCGCTATACTCCCAAGACTGTGAATCTCAACACTACTAACGATCAACCCATGCAGAGTGATCGCCTATTTCATGCGCTCACCACCCAAAACAATGTCGGTGTTGTTCACGCAACGTTGGATCTGGTTGTGCTCTATGCAAATCCGACAATTCTACGCTGGATGGAAGTCGACTCCATCGACGAATTGAATATTCCCAATATGTGGCCTTACTTTTCTGAAAACAGTCGTGCCCTCCTAAAAAAACAACTTGAACTTCGCCGCGGCGGTGGATCGTCATCGTACGAAGTCGAGCTCATTTCCAAAAAGGGGCATCGCATCCAGATTTTAATTTCCGGGTCTCCCGTGGTCGGGCCAAACGGCGAAGTTGAAAGCATCATCTCTACATTTTCCAACGTAAGCGATTACAAACGAACGATGACCGTTTTGCATACAATTGTCGAAGCGGTGCCCGATGGCGTTTTGGTCATCAGCGATAAAAACGAGATACTCGCTCGCAACAAACGTTTCGATGAAATTTTCGGTCCTCCTCCGTCGATAGGTGATTCAACAGCCGCTGATGGCGTTCTCGCGCACATCTTGAGTCAATTGATTGAACCAGAGCGTTTTCTCAAACACCAAGATGAGGCGCTGGAAGGCAGACGATCTTATTTTCCTCAACTTGAATTAAAAAATGGGAACTACGTTGAGATTTTTCACCGGCTTCAACCGATGAACGATGGCTCAGTACGAGTGATTTGCGCACGTGATGTAACTGAGAGAAAGCGCGTTGAAGAACGACTTCTTCATGCCGATCGCATGTCGATCGTCGGAACTCTTGCTGCGGGAGTCGCACACGAAATTAACAATCCACTCACGCATCTGGTATTTGGCCTCGAAATCATCAACGATCAACTCGCTCAAGAAAAACCTCCACTTGAACCTTTAAGCGATATAAAATCGCGACTTGATCCACTCGTTCGAAGTGCGAGCCGCATTGCTGAAATCGTAAAAGATCTTCGCGCGTTTTCACGCACGTCGGACGAACGCATGGAACTTTTAGACGTTAGAAAAATTTTTGAATCCGCCTTCCCGATGATTAATTCCGAACTTAAACAACGTGGCAGCCTCTATGTCGACTTCCGAGAAACACCACTCGTCTACGCCAACGAAGGTCGCCTCACACAAGTGTTCCTCAATTTAATGATTAACGCGATTCAAGCGATGCCCGTCGAAACTCGCGATAAAAATCAACTTGAAGTCCGAACGAGCAAAGATTCACGAGGCCGCGCTAAAATTGAAGTCATCGATAACGGAATTGGCATTCCAAAAGAAATCCAATCGCGAATTTTCGAACCTTTTTTCACGACAAAAGCTGTTGGTACCGGAACCGGTCTCGGCCTTTCGATCTGCTACAACCTTGTCCAGAGGTTTCAAGGCGAGATCGAAGTTGTGAGTGAACCGGGTGTTGCAACTAATTTCACCGTTACTTTTCCGCCTGCACCGCAGCTTACCGCTGAAAAAGAAGCGTCTGATTCCACTGCGGCGGAAAAGACACACAAGATAATTCTCTTCATCGATGATGAACGAGCGATCCTCGAGATGGTTCGCTCAGCGTTGCAAGAACAGCACACTATTCATGCTGCCGAGAATGGCGAAGCCGCACTTCGCATACTCAAAGAACTCGGGCCGCACCTCGATATTGTGATTTGTGATCTGATGATGCCTGTTATGAACGGGATGGAGCTCTTTGAGCGCGTTCGAGAGGAATTTCCTGATTTGGCCAAGCGATTTGTGTTTATCACAGGCGGAGCAATGAGTGCGGCAGCTCAAGAGTTCATTGATACCGTAAAACAGCCTGTTATTTACAAGCCGTTTTCACTCAAGAGTCTCCGGGCGATGATCGCAAAGCCTTTTTGATAGAGGATTTGCCTACGCAAGAGGCACTTTATTCGCTTTACAGATGTGCCCATCATTGCGACCATTTTTACCAGAAGTGATAATCAACATTTACGTGGTCAGTGATGATCCGTAATAAGGAGACAATAGATGAAGTCAGTTTTTACAGTAGCAGCAATTCTTCTTGCAGCTAACGTTGCAACAGCAGCGGACAACGCGGATATTTCGGAATTCCATCAGCATGCGATGGCTGGTCAAAAACAGCTCACTCCGAGCATCATGTACAACACTAGTAATCAAGATGCGACCGGCGGCTCAATTAAGACCAGTGGTTTTGATTTCGGCGTTGAAGGTGAATGGGGCGTTGGCGAGCGATTGTCTGCAGGCGCCGAAATCGGCTACCTGATGGGCGAAGCTGAGCAAGGCAGCACTAAAATTGATGTTGCAGGTCTTCAAGACATGACCCTTTTTGTTCGCGGAAGCAACGAAATGGGCGCGGCACATGGTCACCTTGCTTATGGCTTGAACCTCGGTTTCAGCTTAGGCGATGCAGAACAAAAAGCTAACGGTGATTTGAATGCGCAAACTGGCGGTATGAGCTTAAGCCCGTACGTTGGTTACGAAATGCCAGTTGGCCCGGGCGTATTGGGTGGACAAGTCAATTACACTTGGAGAGGCGAACGCACGACAAAAGACAACACGTCTACGCCAGCTACTACGTCAAAAACTGAAGACGGCCACTCTACTGGTTTGGCAGCATTCTACGAATACGACTGGTCGGCGGAAAATTCAGTTGGTGTCGCTCTTACTTACGGCATGACTGGCAACACTAAGTCAGGAACCACTACGAACACTGACGAAGAAACTGCTATGGGCGTGAACGTTTACGCTCCAATGATGGTCGGCGATGGCATGACTGCTATCCCAATGCTTCAGTGGATCTCTCATGATCCAGATGCAACGGGCGCAAACGACACGACTGAGCTGAACCTCGGCGTTGCTCTTCGTATGAACATGTAATTATAAGTTCGGAACTTTTTCTCTCGAAAGCCGGTCCATCGTGACCGGCTTTTTTGTTTGGAAGCGTCGGCTTTAACTTGCGGCCGGAACCTTAATCTCTCAAAACTGCTCTTCTCTGATTCTCAATTTAATCATCGAGTTAAATACAGAACGCTTCGTTCACGAATGAACCTCCTCATTTTCTGCAAACCAAACTGTTCGATTGCGCTTCGCTGGTTACAGCTTCTGCATAATAGCTTGGTGTTATCG
>JANOUF010000094.1:0-4703 GCA_031416685.1 Bdellovibrionales bacterium | reverse complement strand
GTCCAAGCGGAATCAAAGAGCCTGTTATCAATACCGGAAGTGTTTGGTTCAATCGGTCTTGCCAACTCGCAGCCGGATAGTCGGCAGCAGGAGTAGCAATCACACGACGATAAGGATAGGCGGTTAAAATAAGTTCAACGGTTGCGCCAACCAAATAGGATAGCGCAAGCATGTTTTTGCCTTCTTCCGCATAAAGCAAAAACAGGGTTGCCGTAACCGCTGAGCCGATGAGAATTCCGATTAAAGGTCGAACATACGATTCGTTTGCATTGTGGAACGAGCGAAAGGTCGCCGCCAGCGTGCTTATTGCAAAATAAATCCAGAGAAGAATTTCTGTGGATGACGCCATGAACGACCAGGTTTCAACCAGGCGACCAGCCAGGTTCGTAGTCAGAATTAGAACGCCTGCAACTAGTAAAGTAAGGCGCAGCACAAACTGCAGATATCGCGACATGACTGCCGCGTTTGCACCAATCAGCCTTGGCACTAACAAGACGGGAAGATTGGAATTAAAAAACGCTATCGCAAAAAGTGGGAGGATGGCGCATTGAAGGAATTCGTTTAGCTCAAGACTATTCCCAAGCCGATAAGCAAGAATTAGATCACGGGCGACGGCACCAAGGCTGATAAACCCCGTAAGTAGGGTTAAAAACCAAAAGCGTTTCATTGTTTTTTCGGCTCAGCTGGAACGACCTCGGCAGGTCGCGATTCGATGAACGCGATGAACGGGATCGATAGAAGCAAAGGTAAGATCTGAAGTTTGAAGCGTACAGCTGTTCCCAGGTTTTGGTAGGAAACGAAACAATAGATCATCGACCAAAAAAGGATGCTGAGAAGAGTTAGTAAAATGGTACTGCTCTTATGCATGTAAGGTGCAGCTTTAAACAAACCATAAGCCACCACCACAATCAGAACAGTATTCTCAACTCCGGCCATCAAACCGAACGCATTCATGACTTCACCCGGGAACGGCCGAAAGAGCGAAGTGAAAATGGCCCAAGGCATGAATCTTACAACGTCAGCCGTCGATGAGAATTCTGGAACTTCCTGGGCCGAACCACCAACGGCCCATCCGCGTGAGAACGTGCTTACGATTTTTAGAACATCAATACGGCTAGTGAACGAGAAGCTGTTAATAACGAATTGGACAAACAACATTTGGATATAGAAAAGGCTCGCCAGAATTCCTGCTCGCCAGAAAATATTGCTTCGAGCGCGCAAGATTAAAACTATGATAAGCGGGAAGAGAAATATCGGCGCGGTCCAAAAGCGCATCGATCCGGCAATGAGCAGGCCAGCAACGACACAAAAGAACGACTTTGGCGAAAAATGCGTGAGAACGGAAAATGCTCCGTAAAAATAAAGGCCGATCCCGAAAAATACGATCGGATCTTTGTGCGCGTGCGACGACCAAAACAAAATTGAAGGAAATAATCCAAGCACGTAAAACAGTTTGTTGCTCTTATATCCAGTCGCGCGGACGATTCCGCGATAAAAGAAGTAGACTCCGAACAGGCCGGCAAACGACCAGATCACTTTCAAACAATGGTAGGTGCTATCGATCGGGAGCAGTGCATTTACGATCGCGTACATGACTGTGATGTTTTCGGTACCCGAGCCCCAAATCAAATTCGGCTCTAAGATGAGCTGTCTCGACTGCTGATACCAAGCCACTGTATCGAGCGCGTAGAACGATTCGTAAAACAACATCACGCCTAAAGTTACAAAACACCGCGCGGCCCAGAAGAGGAGCATCGTGCCTTTGAGTTCGTTCTTGATCGGAAGTGCGACTATTAGAAAACCAAAACCAAAGGCGAGGGTCCAGGCCACTAGATAATCGCTAGCCAGATCATGGGATGGAATGCGGTGACCAAAGTCATCGATGAACGTAAGAAGCGCGCCCATCGTTAGTACCATGAGTACGAGAAGTGAAACTAAGAGTGCGACGTTCGTCCGTTGATTCGTCTGCATGGTACCTGTCAATGCCGCCGGGCATTTCGTCTAGAATATCGTTCTAGAATTTCGTCTGCGTTAAGAAAAACTTTCTCATATCCGAACAGTAAAGTGAAGACCAACTTCGATGAAGGGTCGCAAAGAGTGCGGCCACGGAATTTACAAGGAAGGTTTAGTGTGGATGTAGGATTATTTCAGCGCATACCTCAGCTGGTATATCGCGCACGGTACTTGTTACCGCTCGCTGTTGCCATCGGTGTGGTAACGGTTACGCTCCATCACACCTGGAACCCAAGCTATAAAGCAGTTTCACGTTTAAACATCCGTTCGAAAGCGCCTAACCCACTTACAACTGCACTCTCGCAAATGAATGACTACGGTTTCGGCCGTGACCAACAAGCTATCGATCGCCATTACCGCAATTTACATTCAGATCAGTTCACTGACCGTCTTGCTGACACCTTGATCAAAGTCGAGGATCGCTTCAAGTTTGGCGATATTTTGTTTAAACACGCGCATACTCCGCGCGAACGTGCAGAACTTCTCATGCGTATTGCGACTTTCAAAAAAGAAGAGTCAGACGTACTTGCAGTTGTCGTCACTCATTCAAATCCAGATGTTGCGGTTGAAGCAGCAAATGAACTCACTCGTTCCGTTCGTGAAATCCTTTTAAAAATGGAAGGCAGCGAACTCGATCAAGCGCAGATGTATTTGGAAGAAGAACTCAACAAGTCGCGTGTTCGTATTAGCGATCTCTTTACAAAAATGGCTTCAAGCCAACGAAATTCAAAACTCGATTCAGTTCGCAACACGGGCAGCCTCATCGATTCACGAAATTACGTTGAAACGCTTGAAGGCGAATACGAGAAGATTTCCCTCGATATCGATCAGAAGTCGATTCTTTTGAAGAAACTTGAGCAAGAGACGAACACCAACGTCAGCGATCGCGATTTCACTCTTCGCGGCCGTCTCGTCGATCGTATTCGGGAAATTGAAAATGATCGTGAAGAATTGCATGCGAAGCAAGAAGGCTTAAAGAAGCGCCTAGCGTCTCTTTACATGAGCCACGCAGGTCAGCATGACCAAAAGGTTTTTGAATTCCAAAAGAACGTTGAGCTTGAGCTTGAAATTCAAAAATCACTTCGTAAGAATATCTACGAAGGAAAAATCGAAAAAATTTCTCTCGAGGGTAAACTCACATACTACAACTTTGCTGAAGATGGATCGTCACGTCCAGTGAGCCCACTTGCACTAAAAGTCATCGTAACAGCTTTACTCAGTGCTCTGTTCATGCTCACAATGTTGTTGGTTTGGGATCACTTGGTTCCGTCGCTCTACACGAAAGACCAAATTAAAATCTTAGGTGTGAGCTGGCTTGCAAATATTCCGGAACATAAAGTTCCAATGTCATGGGTAAGCAAAGTCACTGGCCGCGAGAAGCCGAAAGCACTTCTTGCTTCACCAATGTTAAAAAACGACTTTGCGATGTCGTTCCAATACTTGCGACTTCGTTTGCAACAAGCATTGAAGCAAGCGCAAATCGGTGAACCAGTCGTCATGTCGATTCTAAGCTGGAGTTCCGCGGACGGTAAAACAACTGTTGCAAGTAACTTGGCAATGGCTTGGGCACAAGGCGGAAAGAAAGTTCTTCTTGTCGATTGCGATATGGCGAAGCGCTCACTCAACGTGTTTTTTCCTCAGGATGACACGCGAGGTTTATCCGACTTCCTAGCGGGCGGAGTGAAACTAAAAGACGTTTGCCATCGTTTCGATGCGGCACCAGAGCTTCACTATATGCTCGCCGGCGATCGTCCAGAAATTTTAGATTCGCCAGAGCGTGAAGCACGCCTTCGTCACTTCCTCGAAGTGGTGAAGCCGATGTTTGATCTTATTATCTTAGATACACCAGCGTTCAATGCTTCGTCTGAAGCACTAGCGCTCTCGGAAATTTCAGACATTCCTTTGCTTGTCATGCAGGCGGGTAAGATTAAGATGTCGAATGCGATGTCAATGATCGAAGCGATTGCTGGATTCCGTTCGCGTCCGCTACTTGCAGTTCTGAACAGACACGATGCTGCTCAGTTCTCGGATTACGGATATTACAAAGTATCGAATGCACCACGGGTAGCGCATAAGGAAGTTGCATAATGAAACGCTTTATTGCGGCAGTTGTTTGCATCGCAGTGATAGTCAGCTCAGTTCCGCAAAACGCGTACGCGGCTCGTGCGATGTCTGATGACCAGTATCAATCGCGTATCAGTGAGTACTTCTATAGCCCTACGGGCAAAGAAGTACTCGTTCCCGTACAAATTCTTGGGAACGTCACTCGTCCGGGATTGTATCACATTCCGCCAGATACGAGTCTATCGACGCTTTTGGCAATCTCCGGTGGGACCACTGAGAACGCCAACGTTTCAAAAGTACGTCTTTTCCGAGACGGTGAAACACAGAAGCTCGATCTCGATGATATTTTTGAAGAACAGCCGAATTTTGGAATAAAAAACCGCGACACGATTTACATCCCTGAAAAACCAAAGCTCGTTTCAGACAGTACACTGGCCGCATTGATCGCAATCAGTACAATTGCTTCGACGGTGCTGACAGTTTACTGGATTCGTAACGAGCAAAAACGGGATTGATCATGATCATGCTACTAACCACGTTTTGCATGGCAGCCTTTCTGGGCTGGTGTGCGACGAGACTGATGGAGCCTGCAGCGAGACGCTGGCAGGCTCTTTCTCTTGGTGGAT
>JANOUF010000093.1:0-4020 GCA_031416685.1 Bdellovibrionales bacterium | reverse complement strand
ACTAGACGACCGTTGAGTATCGAACCGCATTCAAAGAATGCTAACGTTAGAGTATGAATCGCAGCTGGATTGGCATCGCACTTATCGTGTTCGGGTTTACATCACTGATAGTATTCGACACTTCTTGTACGAAAAAAGATGAGGACGTAAAATCCGTTAGGTTCGATCCACTCGCAGTTGGTGACGACGTCAAAGAAGAGCCCGTGCCAACAGAAAAGCCGGCTGCAACGATTACGCCGACTTCAAAGAGAAAAACAAAAGCAGTCTTAGCTAAAGGTAAGCCTTCACATTGGATCGTGCAGGTCGGATCGTTTGCGCAAAAAGAAAACGCTGAAAAATTATTCAAGCGACTTAAAGACCGCAATTATAAAGTTTCGCTCACTGAGCGTGAAAACAAAAAACACGGCAAACTCTATCTCGTGAGGCTCGAGCCAACGACTGATCTAGAAGTCGCGAAGACTCAAGTCGACAAATTGAGAGCACAAGAAAACCTGCAGCCTGTCCTTGTAACCCAGTAATTTCGCAATTTAACACGTTCAGCCATGAGTCTCGGCTTTCCACGCTTTTTCGCCTCTGTTAACTTAATTGCTGAATTTCCAGTATCCCAAGGAGAGAAAATGCGCCGCATGTCTGCATTCGCAGTTTTGTTTTTAACGTCGTTAGCTTTCGCTTCTGAAAACGCCTCGAAAGCACATAGTCTCGAGCCCGCTACAAGATACGATGGAAATGTACCGATCGATTTGAAGCATGGACGCGTAGGTAATAACGGCACCGTTGGAAAAGCAAATCCAGCGTGGACAATTCTGGCTGAGTCAGACCTTACTGCTCCGGGTTTAATTGCAAGTCCCTATCCGTACACGAAAAAAAATCTGTTCGTTGCTGCCATAAAAGATCGTCTTCGTTTCTACGATGAAGCCGTTCAGAACTTAGAAGATAAAAGCGACATGAACAAGAAAGCGGAAGTCGCTCAATTCTCAGAACGCGCACTACCCGATCTTAAAAATCGTTTGGAGCAAGCGAAAAAAGCGCTTAACGAAGCCAACACCGCTGGCGAAAAAGAATGGAGCAACGCCGAAGATAGCGCGCGCGCTTCGTTTGTAACTTTAAAGACAACATATGAGGGGTTGATGAAAGCACAAGTCACGAACTGAAGTACTATCATGGGTAAAAAACAGCGCCCCATGTGTAGGGCGCTGTACAGTTACTAGAACTAAGGTCTAGCTCACAGTAATGCGGACGTTTTACAAGCCGATCTGCAAACCACCGAGGAGCGCAACACCTTGGAAAGTTCCAAGATCGCCGTCGTCTTCAAACAAGCGATTGTAGCTCGCATCTAGCGTAAGCGCTGTGTTCTTGAAAAGCGGGATTGCTCCACCGATTCCAGCAACACCAAGAATATCGAAGTTATCCGATGATCCTGATGCTTGGAACGGCATAACACCGGCTTTTATGAACACTGTTGAGTGCGGATTCCCACTCAAATTGATCTTACCAACGAGCGGAATACCCCAGCTATTCACATCAAACGTTGCAGAGTCATTTGCACTGTCAGAAGTTGCGTTCGCATTCAATGCAAGTGCACCCGTTTCAAATACAAATGTCTTGTCACCGAAGTCAGCGAGCAAACCTGCAGTAAAGCCATCATCGAAATTCTCGAGGTCAACTTCACGACCAGTTGTAAAGCTTGAAGCACCAGCAACTGGAATCAAGCGAACATACGATGGGTATGAACGAGGTGGATCAACTTGACCCGTAGTCGTTGCAGCAGGAGCTGCCGCAGCCGGTTGGTTTTCAACGTTTACATTGATGTCGCCGCTCGGAGTTGTTGTTGTTTCTGAAGATGATGACCACGTGTCTGACGTGCTGTCGTCGATTTCGTTTACGTCATTGCGATCGTCCATGTTCGTATCGACTGGGCGTGAAACTTGCGTATCCGTCGTCGTTGTATCTTGGGCAAACGCTGGCTGTCCTAGCGCCAAAGCGCTGAGCAGAGCGAAGCTCCATCCGAATAATCTATTTTTCATAAGTCTTCTCCTTTGTTAATTGCCAAATCCTTTTGCCAATCCCTTTAATTGCAACTCTCGAATAAAAATCATTTTCTCACTATGCCTTGATCGCTTCAACGCTTGCGAGGTCAGTTGCACGAGACAACAGAAACGCAACACGCTTTCGAAACGTTCGAGGCAGATTGGCTCAATGTGTGCGCGTCCGCACGAATCGCCGCCAATAGCGCCGCCGAGGCAAGCGCAATAGAGAAAAATGCTTCAATCCAGGTGAGTCTTTGTACCTTCATACGGCTTACTTACCAGTGTGAGCACAGGTTTCACGCCACTGTTCTGTCAAAATAATTTGTCATCAAACACACGCTGGGACGGAGTTGCCCGATCGTGAAGGAATTCGGAACATTTCCTTCAGCTGCTCTCCACACCAAAAACTTTTTGCGAATGGTTTAATCTATGTACCAGCTCACAGCTAAGCAGTTGCACCAAAGATATGCTGAGAAATTTTAAGAACGTGAGCGCGTGACGCTCTTCTCTGGGTGCTTCTGTTTGGAGGGGGTTGGGCCACTTAACCCAACAGGTACATGGATGTGCCTTACAGAACTAATCAGCGACAAAGCACGAAAGCGTGCGCCCGGAGAAGAACATGACCCACTCACGAGATATTTCGTCTCGGGTGTTGCGGTTACTAAACCAAAATCATTTTTACTATTTCGATTGCGCCGCCTAATCTACTTCGCGTCCATTCAACTCAACGTTATCAATAGGAGATTAGTTATGAAGTTTGTTCTTCTCTTTGTTTCTTGCGGAGTATTTTTCTTCGCCAACGCGGCAGATACCACAACTAAAACGACAACCACCACCGGCAAACATGCGCACATGATGATGAAGCACGAAGATTTTAAGTGGGCAAAAGGACCTGAGGGCCTTCCGCTAGGAAACGAAATCGTTGTGCTCGATGGCGACCCATCAAAAAAGGGAATGTTCACGATCCGTGCAAAGTTCCCAGCTAATTATAAAATTCCACCGCACACACATCCGTCAGTTGAAAACGTCACTGTTATCTCTGGGGAGTTGATGCTTGGCATGGGCCCCAAGTGGGATGAAACGACCATGACCACTCTGAAACCTGGCGGATACGCGAGCTTGCCACAAGCGATGGCTCATTACGCTTATGCGAAAAACGGGGCAGAAGTTCAAATCACCGCGATGGGCCCGTTCGCGATCGATTATCACAACGCGAGCGATGACCCTAGAAAATCAAATCCAAAAACTTTGAAGTAAATCGAAAATAAAAAAGCCGAGCTCACGCTCGGCTTTTTTTCTGATTACAGATTGCTGCTCACCTTTCAGCTCACCGCTGACGGCTCACAGCTCCACCGCTCACTTTTTCTTAGCAGCGGCTTTGTCTTCTTTTTTGATTTCGAGTAACTCAACATCGAAAATCAAAACTGAGTTTGCTGGGATCGGGCCTTGATCACGAGCGCCGTAAGCAAGTTCTGATGGAATGTAGAACTTGTACTTTGAACCAACTGACATCAACTGAAGACCTTCTGTCCAACCTGGGATCACACCGTTAAGTGGGAACTCAGCAGGCTGACCGCGATCAACCGAGCTATCGAACTTCGTACCGTTGATAAGAGTACCTGTGTAATGAACCGAAACTACGTCAGTCGCTTTCGGCTTTGCACCACTAGCATCTTTAACAACTTCATATTGAAGACCTGAAGCTGTTGATTTGATGTTTGCGTTTGCTTTGTTTTTTTCCAAATACGCTTTGCCTTCAGTCGTATTTTTCTCGCCTGATTCTTGATGCTTTTTCATGCTCGCTTCCTGAAGTTTGCCCATCGCTGCTTGCATTTCTTCTGGCTTCAAGCGCGCTTCTTTTCCTTTAATCGCGTCAGTGAGACCAGCAGAAAGCGCATCAACGTCGACGTCGACTGATTGCGATTTCATATTCGAACCGATTTGCTGTCCGATTGCGTAGCTAGCTTTTTGCTGATCGTTATCAAGCTTCGCT
>JANOUF010000092.1:0-7984 GCA_031416685.1 Bdellovibrionales bacterium | reverse complement strand
ACAAGATCGACGCCGGCCTCAATTGAACGAAGCGCTCGCTCGCTTGGATCTCGAACGGCAAATGCGCCAGCCATCTCAATGTCATCTGTCATGATCAGGCCATTGAAGCCAAGAGAGTTTCTCAACAAGTCGGTGACGATTGGCTTAGAGAAAGTGGCCGGCACTCCGGTCGGATCAATCTTGGGGAAAGCGATGTGTGCGAGCATAACCGCAGAGAGTGGAACTTCTTTTAAGCCCTCAGCAAACGGAATTAGGTCATAACTTTTCAGAGCGTCGATAGAGACACGCTTCACGGGCGTTGATTTGTGCGAATCAGAAACGCCGCCGTGACCCGGAAAATGTTTTACTGTCGGCATTACGTCAGCGTCACTTAGGCCCGCTGAGAAATTTGCGCCCATCAGGCTTGCGTGTTTTGCGTCTTTGCCGAAGGTGCGAGTGCCGAGGAATGGATCCAAATCAGGATCCGCAACGTCGAGCACTGGAGCTAAGTTCATGTTGAAGCCGAAAGTTTTCAAAAGCTGACCTGTGTAAAGGCCTGCGCGATAAACCAGCCGAGGATCGCCTGATCCGCCAAGGGCTAGGGCACTTGGCAGTGGCGGTGAAGTTTTTAGGCGAATAACGTTTCCACCTTCTTGATCAACAGCGATCAAAAGTGGAACGCGAGACGCGCTCATCGAAGTTTGTTGAGCACCATAGAGCAGCTCAACAACTTGTTTTGGCGTTTTGATGTTGCGTCCAAAAACAATGATCGCGCCTGGACGAAGTTGCTCGAGAGTTTGGTCGAGCCCTTCTGCAAGTGTTTCGCCCATGAATCCAAAAATGAACATCTGTCCGATTTTTTCTTCGAGCGTTGCGGAACTGAGCCACGCTTCGTCTTCGTTAACGACTTCAGCGGTTTTAACTTGCTCAGGTGTCGGTGGGACTTCGTTTGTTGTAACTTCTGCGAACTCTTCAACGTCAGAGGTATCCTCGGTTTGCGTTCCGGACTGATCTTTGACTTCGACTTTCGTCTGGTTTTGCTTGGAACGCGTTGAGTGTGCGCAGCCAACGACAACGCTGAGACAGCAAAGCACTAAGCTCAAAATTTTGAGACGAAAGGATAAATTCATGGTTTTACCTAGCTGAATTCTATCAAATCGCGAGGGGAGACGGGGTTTTCCCTAGGGAAACTCGACCAGATTAGGCCAATGATCGTGTAGGCGTTAGCAAAGTTTTTTCAGGCTTAAGAGTTCTTCATAGATATTCGGCCAGCTGATGTTGTTCATGCGAACAATTAAGCGGTTATCTGGCGTGATTGAGAACTTCTTGTTTTCCATCTGCGCGAGGCGCACCACGCGATCGGGAGGTAGGGGAGTGTTCTCAGTAAAAGAAAGAGATATCGTTTTTGGTCCCGCACTCAAATCTCGAATTCCAAGCTCGCGGCAATGGTGCCTGATGAGCATTAGGCCCATCAAGTTGTGAACTTGTTCAGGTAGTTTTCCAAATTGATCGCGAAGTTCATCTTCGATTCGATCCATGTCATCAGGGGCAACAATTTCTGCCAGTGCTTTGTAGTACGAGAGACGAATGCGGATATCTGGGATGTAATTATCTGGAATAAACGCGGGGATGCGAACGTTGATTTCAGGTTCTACGATCTCTTTTATCGGCTCACCCTTAACTTCTGCAATCGCCTCCTCGAGAAGCTCAAGGTAAAGTTCGTAGCCGACAGCATCGATATTTCCGCTTTGATCTTCGCCGAGAATATTTCCAGCTCCACGAAGCTCTAGATCGTGATGCGCGATTTTCATCCCGCTACCGAGGGCGGTATTTTCCTGAATAACCTTAAGGCGCTCTTGCGCGTCTTTATCGAGACGTTTTCCGGGAGGAATGAGCAAATAGCAGTAAGCGCGCTCTTTGCTTCGGCCTACTCGTCCGCGAAGCTGATAGAGCTGGCTCAAGCCAAACATTTGCGCATCGTCAATGAACATGGTGTTGGCGCGAGGGTTGTCGATTCCGCTCTCAATAATTGTTGTGCAAACGAGTACGTCGATTTCGTGATTGAAGAAAGCGACCATCGTTTGTTCGAGCTCTTCCTCGGCCATTTGCCCGTGGCCGACTTTTAGTCGTGCCGTCGGTACGATTTTTCGTATCTCATCGGCAACACCATAAATGCTTTGTACGCGGTTATGTAAAAAGAAAACTTGGCCGCCACGTTGAATCTCCGACTCAATCGCTTTACGAATTGTCTCTTCGTCATACTTTGTGACGAATGTACGAGTCGGTAAGCGATCGATTGGAGGAGTGTTGATAATGCTGAGGTCGCGCATTCCAACTAAACTCATATTGAGCGTTCGCGGAATCGGCGTGGCAGAAAGTGTCAACGTGTCTATGTCTGCGCGCATTTTCTTGATGCGCTCTTTGTGAATCACGCCGAATTTCTGCTCTTCATCGACGATCATCATGCCGAGGTCTTTGAATTGGATATCCTTGCTTAAGATGCGATGCGTGCCGATGCAAATGTCGACCTTACCCTCTTTCATCTCAGCCAAAGTCTTCTTCACCTCGGTGTTTGATACGAAGCGATTTAATGCGCGAATGGTTATCGGCCAATTTTTAAAACGTTTTTGAAATGTTTCAAGATGCTGAAAGGTAAGAACTGTCGTCGGCGCAAGTACAGCGACTTGTTTTCCCGCTTGCACTGCGCAGAAAGCAGCCCTCATCGCGACCTCTGTTTTTCCGAAGCCAACGTCACCGCAAACAAGTCGATCCATCGGGCGAATCGAGCGCAAATCAGTCATGATGTCGTTCACGGCTTTGAGTTGATCCTCGGTTTCATCATAAGGGAAATACGCTTCAAAACGATGGAACTCGTCGTCTTCTATTTTAACTGGCTCACGTTCAGTTTGCGCACGCTTTGCATAAAGCGCTAAGAGTTCGCCCGCAAGTTCGCGCAAATGGTGACGGACTTTTACTTTTGTTTTTTGCCAGCCGGTTCCGCCAAGCTTATCAATGAGTTTTTCACCAGCGGGTCCGGAATACTTTTGAATCTGAGCGATTCGGTAAACAGGCAAGTAAAGCTTGTCGCCGTCTTTATACGAAAGTTGAATGAACTCAGCAGGCACGCCTTGAATCTGCATGACCTTGAGGCCTTCATAGATGCCGATCCCGTGCTGCACATGCACGATTGCGTCACCTGGCGAAAGATCTCCAAAACTTAAAGAGTGAGTTCGCTGCTCCAGAGTTCCGGTCGCGCGGTATTCTTTGCGTCGCTTTTTTTGCCCGAAAAAATCTTCGTCGCGTACGAAGATCACACCCTCGTCTGTTAGGCGCAAACTTTCTTGAATCGCTCTCGGGATAAGATGGATTCGCGAAGGGTCTTGGCGCTGTTCTTCAAACCAAGAATTCCAAAGGTAGTCGTCTTGATTGGTTATCACAGCCGTTAACTTGGTTTTTTCAAAAACAGCAGCCAAGCGTTGACACTGAGTTACAGTTGCACCTGCAACGAAAACGTTAAAGCCATCTTCGCGCCACTTGATAATTCGCGAGACCGCTTCCGGTACGCTGTCGACGGCTGAGGTCGGTGGCGCAAATTTTAGCTCGAGTGAGCCGAGACTGAATCGATGCTCAGTGCTACCTTCTTCGAATGGATGGTCATCAATTGCAATTTTTGAGAGGGAAACCTGCGGGCCCAAATCTTTGAACGGAAGTTGATCGTACTTCGTGTACATATCTTCAACGAATGGCCTTAAGGGATGCGCCTCGACCTCAAGAAATTCCTTTTTGAGATTTTCAATAAGAACGTCCGCCTCGCGAGAGATCTCAATCGGATTTACAAACCACAAAAGGGCTTCGTCGTTGAAAAATTCTAGAGGTGACGAAAGAGATTCGTAGAAATCTGCGAGTAAGAAATCGATTCCGGGAAAGGCTTGTCCCTGAACGAGTCCCTGAAGAATCACATCGCGTTCGACCTCATCAACCGGTCGACCCAGCGCATTTTCACGATAGCGCTTTGAAGCGCGCTGTCTTGTTTCGTCATTAAACAAAACTTCCCTTGGCGGAATCAGCGTGAAACTTTTTGCGTCTCGATCTGATCGTTGTGTTTCAGGATCGAAGAAGCGAAGCGATTCAATGGTGTCGCCAAACAACTCCACCCGAATGGGTAGTGGATGCGCCGGTGAAAAAATATCGATGATGCCGCCGCGAACGGCAAAGGTACCTTCGTCTTCGACAAGCGGAACCGATTGAAAACCAAGTTGCGAGAGGCGCTCTGAAAATTTATTCGGGAGATCGTCGTTGATCTTAAACTCAAGAGTATTTTCGCTAAGACAGCGGACCGGCAAAGTTTTTTGCTGCAGGGCCTCGATCGAAGCGATGAACAGACGTCTTGGCTCAGACGCTTGTGCTTCGTGAAGCCACCGCACCCGGCCACTCACGGCCCGAGTGTTTGGGTAAAGACCGGAATAAGGCGACACATCATACGAGGGCAAGATCGACACGGGAATCTCGGGATCAAAAAAGCGGAGATTTGCCTCAAACTCTTGCACTTCCTTGTGAGTAGGCAAAACGATCAAGTGTGGCTGTTTCGCCACTGCCGAAGAATGCATCTGCGAGAGGAATAGGGAGAGTGCAAGAGTTGAATCGGTACCAATGACTTCGATGCGACGCTGATTCCGAGAGAGTGCTCTCTCCAGAATCTTTTCGAAATGTAGAGTGGTCGTTTCCAAATTCATGTGTTCACGATTTCGGGCACCAAAGTTTGAAGGCCGAACGTGGTGATAAACGCTCTGCATCAGGGAGACAACTGATTTTTCTTTCTTGCGTGATTTCGCTGATATGACTTGGCAGCCCATGCGCTCAATTCGTATAAAAACGATGTATCAAGAATCTACTACGGAGGCCAGATGAGCGCCCTCTTTGCTGTGATTTTTATGGCTGTGTTCGTTGCAGCCTTCGGAACATTTTTAGTTTGGGGAACCGCGAAGCTCGGACCTAAACGCGTGCCGAACGAAGTTCGCGACATGCCTTACGAGAGCGGTTTGCCTGGTCAAGATATGAAGACCACAAACATCTCGGTGAAGTTCTATCTCACGGCGATCCTATTCATCCTTTTCGATATCGAAATTATCTTTATGTATCCGTGGGCGGTTACGTATCTCGATGCTGTTCGCGCGGGTGCCGGTGGATATCTACTTGCGGTCATGGGCATTTTCGTTTTGCTTTTCGTGATTGGCTTGATCTGGGAAATTAAATCTAAAGCGCTGGAGTGGGACTAAGCCATGGGTGTTGATGCGTTTGAGATTACGGTTAACGTTGCAAAGTTAATCCTAATTTTTTTGATGATGGTGCAGGCAGTTCCGATTCTTGTTTGGCTTGAGCGGCGTGGATCCGCTTTTATTCAAAACCGCCTCGGGCCGAATCGTGTTGGCCCTCTCGGCTTGATGCAGCTTCTTGCTGACGCTGTGAAGTTCCTGTTCAAAGAAGAATTTCTTCCGAAAAAAGCGGTCGCGTTTCTTTATTTAGCAGCTCCCGTGGTGGCACTGATTCCAGGGGCTCTCGCGCTTGCGTCCTTGCCCCTCGGATCACCGATTGAAGTTGCGCCGTTCGCCATGCTTGGTCGCGAATGGGGCCCATACATTTTCAAAGTTCAAGGTTACGATATTGGCGTTGGTATCGTGTTCGTACTCGGTGTTTCTTCACTCGGTGCATACTCGCTTCTGATGGCGGGCTACGGATCTTCAAATAAGTACTCGATGCTCGGTGCACTTCGCGCAAGCGCGCAGATGATCAGCTACGAGTTGGCACTAAGCCTTTCTCTCGTTGGTATTCTCATCGTTTACGGCACTTTTAATTTCTACGAAATCATCGCTGAACAACAAGGGCCGCTTGAGTTTGGGATGTTCGGTCGTGAGTTTCGTTTTTCATTTCTACCGGATTGGGGAATTTTCTATAACCCAATCGGTGCTTTGCTCTTTGGCGTTTCTGCTTTTGCAGAATCGAATCGTTTGCCGTTTGACTTACCTGAAGCCGAAGGCGAACTCGTCGCGGGATTTCACACTGAGTACGGCGGCTTTAAAATGTTGATGTTCTACATCGGCGAGTACGGCCACATGATTGTCGCAAGCGCGCTTCTCGCAATTTTCTACTTTGGAGGATACGGTTTGCCCATTCCTTCGTGGTCGACAGAGGCTGTGAACGGATTTTTTGCAGCGAAGGGCTTTGGTTCAACAAGTGCAAGTCTGATGACAGCCCTCGTTTCTCACGTCAGCATTTTGGTGAAGATCGGTATTTTCTTATGGATCTTCATATGGGTTCGCTGGACGCTTCCGCGCTTTCGCTACGATCAATTGATGGATTTAGGTTGGAAAACAATGTTGCCGTGGGCGCTAGCTAACGCTGTCGTCACTGCTGTGTGGATTTACGTAATCAACATTAAGTAAGGGAAGCTATGCTCGCGCTTGCTGACTACATGTTTTATTTTTTGAGTTTGCTCATTTTAGTAAGTGCGCTTGGCGTACTGACAATGAGTAACCCGCTCTACGCGGCACTTTCGTTGGCAATGTCGATGCTGGGTATGGCTTTGATCTTCGCGACGTTGGATGCTTGGTTCTTAGCTGGGGTTCAGCTCATCGTTTACGCTGGCGCCGTGATGGTTTTGTTTGTCATGGTCATCATGCTTTTCAATATCTCAGCAGAAAAACAGGCGTTCTCTAGGGGAACTGTTTCGGGATTTTTCAAACTCGCTTCAGCAGGTGTCTTGCTTGGGCTCATTGCTGGATCGATCTATATGTCGGCAGAAACAGTTTTCACACCACCGCCAATTGCTGCTTCTGAAAAGCTGGGCGATGCAACTCAACAGTTATCCGAAGCGCTCTTCAGCCGATACGTTTTTGCGTTCGAAGTGATCGGCGCAATTCTACTGGTCATCGCAGTTGGCGCTGTCGCACTTTCACGTAGCGTTGGAGGCTCACATGCCAATGATTGAGGGAATGCTTAAGGTAAGTTTGAATCACTACCTTTTGTTGTCAGCGATTTTATTTTCTGTCGGCATTCTCGGCGTGTTACTTCGCAAAAACATTCTCGTTATTTTGATGTCGATCGAGTTGATGCTAAATGCGGTGAACTTAACATTCGTAGCCTTCAGTCGGTACTCCGCGAATATCGACGGACAAGTGATGGTGTTCTTCGTGATGACAATCGCCGCGGCTGAAGCTGCGGTTGGTCTCGCGCTGACTGTTACTGTTTATAAAAAATTCCGCGAAGTGAATATTCGCTTCTTTGAGCATTTGAGGGGTTGATTCATGGGTAGCTCAGGTCACGATCATCATCATGCGGCTCCAGTGGATCTAACGAAGGCCAATATAGGCTTCGCGGCACTTTCGGCTTTGCTTCTTTTTGGATTAGGCTGTGGGCTTAAGGGTTCCTCGCGAACCGAACTCATTTTTGCGGTCTTGCTGCTGGCTCCGCTTTTTGGTTTCTTGTTCAATGGTCTTCGTTATCAAAGTTCAAACTACAAACTTGCAGGACTTATTGCTACTGGTGCTGCTGCCGTTTCTTTCCTAGCCTCATTGGTTCTCGTCATTCAGGTTGTTCGTAACAGTGCCGATCACTTGATGGCTGCTGAGTCGAGCGTGAGCGCGCACTTCTTTGAATGGATGACGATTGATAATCTCAATGTCAGCGCAGTGTTCTTTATTGATCGAATCAGCGCAATTATGGTTTTGGTCGTAACTGGCGTTGGAACTTTAATTCATTTGTTTTCGATCGGCTACATGTCGCATGACGATCGCCCATCAAAATACTTCGCATACTTGAATCTGTTCTTGTTCAACATGTTGCTACTGATTTTGGGCGGAAATCTTTTGATTATGTTTGTGGGCTGGGAAGGTGTGGGCCTTTGCTCTTATCTTTTGATCGGCTTCTGGTTTTCTGACGAAGAAAAAGCTGCTGCCGGAATGAAAGCGTTCATCACGAACCGTATCGGTGACGCCGGCTTCTTGCTTGG
>JANOUF010000091.1:0-6680 GCA_031416685.1 Bdellovibrionales bacterium | reverse complement strand
GAGGCCGTAGCACGCTTGCCTGGTTCACTGACCCGTCTTTGGTAAGGTCACGAGTCCGATACTGAAAATGCCTGCGGCGCGAATTTCACCCATAACTTCTGCAACGTAGCCGTAGTCGACGGAGCGATCGGCTTGCAAATAGATCTGTTTGTTCGGGCGTTTTTCAAAAATCGCAATCAGCTTTTCACGAAGTGATTCGCTCGGAATTGGCGCATCACCGACAGTTATCTTTTTATTTTTGTGAATGACGAGCACGAATGGTTCGTCACTTGTTGGAACTCCTGAAGCAGCGGTCTCAGGAAGATCAATGTCGAGACCTTGTTGCATCATTGGAGCGGTGACCATGAAGATGATCAATAATACCAACATCACGTCCACAAGGGGCGTGACGTTGATTTCACTGATAGTCATGCGGCTTTTTCTATCGCCGCCTCCGCTCATTCCCATTTTTTATTCCTTGAAGAAATTGCGTTTAGCGATGTTCAAGAAATCAGAACTGAAATTATTCAAATCCATTTCGAGCTTGCGTGTACGGCTAATATAGAAATTGTACGCGACGACCGCGGGGATCGCGGCAAACAGTCCGACCGCTGTCGAGAGAAGCGCTTCCGCGATTCCGGGAGCGACAACCGCAAGACTTGCCGACCCTGTTGAGGCAATCTGACTAAACGAAGTCATGATACCGATAACAGTTCCCAGGAGCCCGATGAAGGGCGAAGTACTTCCAGTCGTGGCTAAGAAGTTAAGACGGCTCTCGGCCGAAGAAAGTTCAGTGTCTACCGTTTTACGAAGTGCACGCTCGAGGTTGTCGAGGCCACTCAATCGTGGAACCGCTTCGCCAACTTCGGTTGGTGCCTTGCTACTCAAGCTTGATTCCGCAATTCGTTGCAATTCCAGATAAGCCGCTTTGAAAACTCTTGCGACATTGCTGTCAGGGAACTCAGCGATCTTTTCGAACACAGCTTCAAGCGACGTCGCTTTCCAGAAGCGATCCAAAAACGCGGTATTCGCCAAATCAAGTCGTTTAAACTGTGTCCGCTTGGAAATAATGATTCCCCAAGAGACCACCGATAGAACGATGAGAACGACAAGAAGAAGTTGAACTACAAAGCTGGCTTGAATTATCGAGTCCCAAACGCCGGCTTTGACACCTACTTTTGCGGCAGGAGCCGCGTACGCGATACTGATGAGTGATATCATGGGACAACGCTAAAACGGCATCGCTCTTATAGCAAGAAAGTAGCAAGAAAAGAGCCGCGAGCTACAAGAAATCTACATATGCTTCGGGTTTTGTCGTGATCAAACCGTCAACGCCCATTTCGCGCAGTTCAGAAACAGTTTTCAAATCGTCCACGGGCCCAACAAATATTTTTCGGCCGCGTCGATGGATTTCCCTCACAATGCGCGCGTTCACGAGATTACTTTCGCCGCGCGTAGCCTCTGAAACATAAACATCGCCCTTCAAGGGAGCGAGAGACTCAAGTGCAAACGGGACGAGCATTAAAAGCTGTGTAATTTGCGCTTGGCTCGTACCGAAGATCAATTCAGGGCGAAGAGTGCGAAGGTCACGAAGAATCCCATCGACTTCACTTTGAATGAGAACACGTCCGCCAGCTTTAGTTTCATCGAGAATGCTCGCTAACTTCCCATCCAAACCTGGACGATAGTCGCGGACATTCAAAACAAATCGGTGATCAGGAAACTTGCTTAAGAGCTCCTGCAACTTTGGAATCGGCTCGCTATTTCGAAGCTTTGGAAGCTCAGAATATTTGAAGAACGAGACCAAAGTCGGAACACCTTCGCGATGCAGAGTTTTGTTTGAGGAAACGATGATGTGGTCATCGCCTGTCATCACAATGTCGGCCCACAAAATAATTTTCGGACTTAGTCTTGCTGCTGTAGCGAATGCTTCAATGGAGTTCGGGACTAAACTTGCGCTTGCTCCGCGAAACGCGATCAGCGCAAATTTCTCGCCCTTAAAGCGATCGAAGAACGCGCTTCGAACTGGGCTGTTGGGTTCTGAATGGCCTTTTTGGCGAAGGAACATCCAAGTCGCGCTAAGTCCGATTCCAAGGATTAAGAGGATTGCGCTGAGTAAACGGACAGTCGGATTTATCGCCATAACCAGTTGTTTTTACACTCTTTCATCCGAACAATCGAGTTTTAAGACTCTTAGTTAATCCCGACTAAAAGAGTCGGATTTAAATTGATTTAAATCTCATTCTCGATTAGGTTTCAATACGCTTTAGCCTGACTACCTCTTTGATATTCCAAGCTTTTTTGAACTTGAAGAGCGCGGTCGGCCCAAGGTTTGAGCGAACATACCCAATGAAGGTGCGGAAATGAACAAGATAAATCGCAAAGTTGAGTACGCGTTGATCGGCTTAAAGCACATGCGCGCAAAGCAACCCGGCGAACTCACTTCGGTGAAAGAGATCGCGACACTTTACGGTGTGCCGTTCGAAGCAACTTCAAAAGTTATGCAAGTTTTAGCGTCGGGTGGAGTGATTCGATCCGAGCAAGGAGCGCACGGTGGTTATCAAGTCGTGCGCGATTTGAATCGTGTTTCGCTTTTTGAAATCATGGAGATTGTCGTTGGTCGAGTCGAGATCGCGAAGTGCCTTCATGAAGTTGAAAACACGTGTGACCTGAAGACAACTTGCAATGTGATTTCCCCAATTTCGAGTTTGAATCGTCGCTTGATCGATTTCTATAAAAGCTTAATGGTCGGTGAACTTCTTGAAAGCCGAACCAGCGTGGCTCGGACTGCAGAGGCGCACGCGTGAAGGAACTTGATAGCGAGTATAAACACGGATTTGTAACAGATATCGAAGTCGATGAAGCGCCGCTTGGTCTAAACGAGGATATCGTCCGTTTTATTTCAGCTAAGAAGAATGAACCTGAGTGGATGCTTGAGTATCGGCTTAAAGCGTATCGCTATTGGCTAACAATGACCGAGCCAAATTGGGCGAACGTTCGTTATCCTAAAATCGATTTTCAAGCGATCCGTTATTATTCTGCTCCTAAGAAAAAAACGGATGGTCCCGCAAGTCTTGATCAATTGGATCCTGAACTTTTAAAGACCTTCGAGCGTCTTGGAATTCCGCTCTCAGAGCAAAAGCGGATTAGCGGTGTCGCGGTCGACGCTGTTTTTGATAGTGTCTCCGTCGGAACAACTCATCAAGATACATTGGCTGAGTACGGAATTGTGTTTTGCTCGATTTCTGAAGCGGTGCACACGCATCCGGACTTAGTAAAAAAATATTTCGGCACTGTGGTTCCTTACACTGATAATTACTATGCGGCCTTGAATGCAGCGGTCTTCACAGACGGATCGTTCGTCTACATTCCAAAAGGTGTTCGCTCACCAATCGATCTTTCCACGTACTTCCGAATCAATGCATCGCAGACGGGACAGTTCGAAAGAACTTTGATCGTGGCGGACGATAATAGTTTTGTGAATTATCTCGAAGGATGTACAGCTCCGCAAAGAGATGAGAACCAGTTACACGCAGCGGTCGTTGAGCTGATTGCTCTTGAGAATGCCGAGATAAAATACTCAACGGTTCAGAATTGGTACACGGGCGACAAAGAAGGTCGCGGCGGGATTTATAATTTCGTTACGAAGCGTGGAAAATGTCAGGGCAAAGCTTCGAAAATTTCGTGGACGCAAATTGAATCAGGCTCTGCGATCACGTGGAAATATCCGAGCTGCATTTTGCTTGGCGACGATAGCCAAGGTGCTTTCTATTCTGTAGCGCTCACGCACGATTACATGCAGGCCGATACCGGCACGAAGATGATTCATATTGGTAAGAACACGAAGAGCACAATCATTTCAAAAGGAATATCTGCTGGGCATTCTAGGAATTCGTATCGCGGTTTAGTGAAAATCATGCCGTCGGCTGAGAATGCTCGGAACTACTCACAGTGTGACTCGATGCTCGTGGGCGATCGCGCAATCGCAAATACTTATCCCTACATTGAAGTGAAAAACGATTCCGCCGTACTTGAGCATGAGGCCACAACCTCACGAATTAGCGCAGATCAATTGTTCTACTTGCAGTCGCGCGGGCTTGATGCCGAGCAATCGATTGCAATGTTGGTGCAGGGCTTTTGCAAAGAAGTATTCAAACAATTGCCGCTAGAATTTTCTGTTGAGGCCGTAAAGCTTATTGAAATGAAACTTGAGAATAGTGTCGGCTAAAAATGCCGACTAAAGAGGATTACGAGAGTCACAATGAACCTACTTGAAGTTAAAGATCTCCACGCAACAGTCGACGGCAAAGCCGTTCTTAAAGGTTTGAGCCTTACCGTTCGACCTGGTGAAGTGCATGCGATTATGGGGCCGAATGGTTCCGGAAAAAGCACGCTTGCGAAGATCGTCGCTGGTCATCCGGCCTATGAGGTGACGAAGGGCGAAGTTCGCTACGAGATTAATTTCCAGATGAAGAACTTGCTTGAGATGGACCCTGATATGCGCGCAAAAGAGGGAATCTTTCTTGGGTTTCAATATCCAATCGAAGTACCTGGGGTTACGAACATTGCCTTTCTTCGTACGGCATATAATTCAATTTTAAAACACCAAGGCGCGCAAGAGATGAGCGAGGAACAATTCGCTCAATATTTGAAGACTAAAACTGAAATCGTAAAAATGGATCAATCGTTTCTAGATCGACCAGTGAACGTCGGTTTTTCCGGCGGTGAAAAGAAACGAAACGAAATTTTGCAGATGGCAGTTTTCTCGCCACGCCTTTCGCTTTTGGATGAGATTGATTCCGGATTAGATATCGATGCCCTTCGAGTTGTTGCAGACGGCGTAAATAAACTTCGAACAAAAGATAATGCGGTCGTAATGGTCACCCACTATCAACGTCTTTTGGATTACGTCACTCCTGATTTTGTACACGTCCTTGCGGATGGAAAAATCGTTGAGACCGGTGATAAGTCGTTAGCACTTAAACTTGAAGAGCGCGGCTATGACTGGCTCGTGAAGTAGGATGTGATTGTGAAGTCGCCTCAGCAAGCATTAGTCAGCTTAAATGAGATGGTAGAGGGTAAAGACCTCACTTCTTTATTTAGAGGCACGGCTATGTCTTGGTTTGAGCCTCAAAGAAATGCTGCACTCATGCGCTGGCAAGAGCGCGGGCTTCCCTCTCGCCAATCTGAAGAGTGGATGTACACGAGTGTCACTTCTCTTGCTGAATCTAGTTGGGTTCGATCGAAGTCTGAATCTGCGAGCCCTGAATTCGTAAAAGCGGCTCGCCTTAAAACAACGGCAGTTGCTGAGATGGTTTTTGTTAATGGCCAATTTGTTCCGGCACTTTCGAAAGTTTCGGAATTGAATGGACTTTATGTGGGTTCGCTCACGGACGTATTAAAAAACAAAAACGAACCCGTTTTGTCGGCGTTGAAGAATGCTGAAAAAACTTTTGCGAGCGAAACTCATCTCGGAAAAGAAACAGCATTTGCCTCAATCAACAGCACTTTGTTCTCTGATGCGGTTGTCATTCATGCGGCTGCGAATACGAGAAGCGCAGATCCAATTATCCTCACGTTTATCCACACCTCTGTAGAAGGAAGCGAACTCCCTTTAGCACTTCCGCGGGTGTTTGCGCTTTTTGATCGCATGAGTGAAGTTGCTGTAATCGAGAATCACATTGGTGAAGAGAACGCTCACTACTTTAGCAACGGAGTCACCGATGGCTACCTCGCTGATGGCGCAAATGTGACCTACGCAAAACTTCAACGTGAGGGCAATCAAGGTTCGCATATCGCAACAACGCGATTCACTCTCGCGCGAGACGCGAAACTTGAAAGCTTACAAATCTCGTTTGGAGCGAAACTCTCACGGCAGGATTTAAAAATTGTACTGGGAGCTGCGGGCGCTGAAGCTGTTGTTGATGGTCTTTACATCCAAAACGGCAAACAACACGTCGATAATCACACTTCGATTGAACACATCGTTGCTGATACGAGAAGCGAGCAACTTTACAAAGGTATTCTCGATGGAGAATCTCGCGCGGTCTTTAACGGTCGGGTCTTCATCGCTCAAGATGCGCAACGCTCAAACTCGAGCCAGCTCAACAATAATCTCTTACTGAGCAAACGCGCTGAGGTCGATACAAAACCTGAACTTGAGATTTTCGCCGATGACGTAAAAGCTGGCCATGGCGCAACTATTGGCCGCCTTGACCCTGAACATCTCTTCTATTTGCGTAGTCGCGCAATTAGTTCGGCTGATGCAGTTGCGATGCTCGCGTTTGGATTTGCTAACGACTTGGTTCTTCGTCGCACAAACGAGCGGGTGCGTGAAGCGCTGAGCGCTCCGGTCGCCAATGCCGTAAAAAGTTTCAAGGTGAACTTATGAGCCTTGATATTTCACAGGTTCGTTCAGATTTTCCGACGCTCACGCGACAAGTTCGCGGAAAGCAGTTGGTCTACTTGGATAACGCTGCAAGTACGTTAAAGCCCAAACAAGTCATCGATCGCATGACAAAGTATTATCAGAACGAAGTTTCAAATGTGCATCGTGGCGCTCACTATTTAGCGGAGCAAGGCACTATTGCTTATGAAGGGGCTCGTGAACACGTACGCCGGTTCATCAATGCAGAAACACTTTCTGAAGTTGTCTTCACTCGGGGAACAACAGAGTCAGTCAATTTAGTTGCGCAAGCGTA
>JANOUF010000090.1:0-7936 GCA_031416685.1 Bdellovibrionales bacterium | reverse complement strand
TTTCCACCGAGCAAAAGCTTCGGAGCATTTGATCCAAACTCGTTTTGAATTTCATCGCAGAGAGCAAGAGTTTCGGGAATTTGTTCGAATAGCGTGACCGAAAATCCAACGAATTTAGGTTTGAGCTTTTCAATTTGAGGTCGAAGTGTGTCTATAGAACAAGGCTTATCGCTTAAAATCGAATTGATGTTGTTGGCGTGCAGCCAAAGATTCAGAGAGTGCAAACCGAAGTAATGAACATTGCGAGGAGCAATCGTGAGTAGGATAGCGACGTTTTCAGATTTTCGATTTTGCTGGAAATAGAGATCGTTTTTTTCCATATCAGAAACGATAGCGTTAAAAAAAGTAGTGAAGCGATGTTCGTCGGCCACAGTGATCGTGCCACTTGACCATAAATCTCCAACTTTCCACAAAATTGGTCCAATGACTCCCATGAGTAAGTCGATATTTTGTACGCCCTCACGTCTGGCTTGCGCCATAGTTTCGAGAGCTAGCGGCATATCTTGCGTCGAACCCGCAACCATAAGTTGTTGATACAAACCAGCGAGCCGCATGCTACTTTCCATTTCGGCATCGAGCTTTTCAAATCCCTTACTTTCGCAGGCAACGCATATGCCGTGAGAGATTGCATAGTTGTCGAAAGGCTCAGACTCTCCCTGAAATTTCTGACAGTACATGCACCACTTAATCATGCCTATTATCCAGAGCTTTTTTTAAGTTTTGCATCAATGCAATCCAGCGCGCTGAAAATCTTGATGGATCGCCAAACCAGTTTTCTATGGCTAAGTTCGCACCACGAATGCCGCTCATTTCGTCAAACCATGCACTCATCACCAAACTCGATGGCCTCGTCACTTTATACCCATCGCATTCCGAAAATTGCCGATCATAGTCGTTCGCCATCGTATTCCACTGATCTTCACTCAATGATTGAAGACGGTTCATTCTTAGTTCATTTACAACATTGCTATAGCCTAAGTAAGTTTCGGGGGAATACGAAAGCCGAGCTCGCGCCAGGGAGACAATTTCTTTTAAGTGTGTTTCAAGGATAATGCTTGGTAGCCCTCGCGCAGACAAGACTCCTCGCAACCAAAAAATATTTTTTCGAATGGCGGTTTCCTCAAGGGGAAAAAGCGATACCAACCAGCAGCTGTCGCTCGCGGTAAAACGTTTTCCACGATCTTTGAAACGTTCCTCTAAATATGGAAACCCGGTCCATGCTTTTTTCCCGGCCTCAAAAGCAATTTCAATTTCAGTAGCAGTCTGGGGAACTGCGTGTGAGCCGGCCTCCGGGTTAATGGAGCTGGCGTGAAAGGACAAATCTCGGGGACGATGCGGATGAAGCGTAGCCATTACGCGTTCAAACATGGCGAAGGTTTGCACAGCACCATCGATAATCAGATTTTCTTCTGTCGATGAAAATTCTAATGAATCAAGCAGAGTTGTAAATTTCGACCAGACTTCACGAGTGTTTGTGCCGTAAGCACCGAAGTAGGAAACTTGATCTGGCGAAACGCTAAGCGATTTCGCAATCGCGCTTTTAAGCAAACTCGCACCGTTTTGCGAGCCCTCAGTAACGTAGAGAACTCCTGCAATGAAAAGCTCTTCGGCACGATTCAACTTTCGAATTGAATGAGCCATTTCTACAGCAGCATCTATAGCTGCAGTAACAACTTGGCGGTCGTTTGAAAATATGAGTTCCAGATCTTTGTTAATGAGCTCAAGCATATGAGCGCGGCCCTCAACGAGTGCACTCAGCCTCGAATCCTGAGTTTCTGTTAATTTCGACTGTAGGGCGGTCAAAATGATTGCGAGCGACCTAAAGTAGCTGTGAATTGAAACTCGATCTAACGTGGAATCTAGTAGGGCTCGATGGAATGGCAATGCCTCGAGGCGCGCATGGCTTTCTCGGGTACGTTCACGAATTTGCTGAAGTAGTCCGGTCGGTTTCATTGAGTGAGTCTATATCTCAATGCTCATTCGAACAAGACAAGGCGAGGTAGAGTCAGAAAGGCTCTCATACTGATAGCGAATTAGGCCGTACTGAGACCGGCTTAATCGGCTGTAAGTCCTAGAATCTCACGGCAAGTTTCGATCTGAGTATCGATCTCAGCAATTGCATTCTGCAGTTTGCGTAGATCGCGATCATCAATTTCACTTTCAAGTGCGGTCTTCACAATGGGAAGTTTTTTTAGCCAAGCACCCTGCCTGGCGGCGTAAGTTTCCGGAATTCCAGATCTCATCGCCGCTTGCCTCGCATTTCCATCAATCAAATACTCGACTATGAAGCGCAGCGTTTCGAGAGTGAGAATGTTTCGATGTGCTTTTAATCTCGATGAGAATCCCATTTGTCTAATTCGCATTTCTTGATGGTAGCAGACCTGCTCCTATGGGCAACGATTGCGCGCGGCGAAGAGTGGGGCGTTACCCATTATTTATTTTCGCGGAGAGGCTCCCAGTGAAAAAAAAATTGCATTGGTTGCGACATTCGTACTCATAACCATGTTGTTTGTGACTACATGGGCGAGTTTACAAGAGAACGTCCTAACTGGGGGCGGTAAATTTTTAGATCAACCGTGGTGAGTTGCGACTCTTGTGGATACTTACTTTTGCAGGTTATAAATGCAAAAAGCGATACCTTTGAAGGGATATTCCCGCGTGCTGACGCCGGACGACTTTCTTAAAAAATTGTTTATCAATGAACGAACGTGAGGAAAAATGTTGAGCTATGTTGGAAGCGTGATCTTTGTCTTTGCTGGCGCAAATCTGGTTTTTTACTTCGCGGTGAAGATGAAGCGAAATGACTTGGCAGATGTGGTGTGGGGGCCCGGCTTTCTTCTTGCTATAATCGGCGCAGTCGTGGGTCGGTTAATCCAGGATGGGTCTATCCATCTTGCGCTTATCGATATTAGCGCAATTGCATGCGTAGCCCTTTGGGCATCGAGACTTTCATATCATATTGGAAAACGGTTTTTTTCTCATCACCAAGAAGACGCTCGTTATTTGAACTGGCGCCGTCAATGGGGTAGTGGTTGGAAGCTTAGATCGTATCTACAGGTCTTCTTACTCCAGGCTTTTTTTCTGCTGGTGATTGCAACACCGCTGCTAGTTTCAATCGCTTCTGCCCCAAATCGTTTCTCACTGATTGCGTTCATTGGCATTTCAGTTTGGCTAGGCGGATTTGTTTTTGAGTCCATCGCAGATCGGCAACTCAGGATCTTTCAGTCAATACCAACCAATAAGGGCAAAATAATGGACCAAGGAGTTTGGAGCTGGTCTAGGCATCCGAATTACTTTGGCGAGGTATTGCAGTGGTGGGGCATTTTCCTTCTAACGTTTCAACCCACCTCATGGTGGACGATCATATCGCCAATTACGCTTACGTTTTTAATTCTGAAAGTATCAGGGATACCTATGCTTGAGAAGCTCATGGAGTCGCGGCCAGGTTTTGCTGAGTACAAGCGTAAAACGTCTGTGTTCGTGCCGCTTCCGCCCAAACAAAACTGATGGCTGGCCCAGGCCTGCATGGTTGAACTATTTCCTGGAATTTGAGATTGTAGTGCGGAGTATGAAATACGTCGCCAATCTTGCCACTGTCATAGTTTTCGTTGCCGCCCTGGCTTTGACGCCAGGTCTTGTGCGCGATTCGCTTTCACTTCAACGCGAAAAAGCTGACTTAGGCGAGCTCAATCATATTTATTACGGAATATTTAGCATCAATGCGTGGAAAGGCCAGATCGCCGAAATCGTTCTTGCTGAGATCGGACGGATGGATCTGAAAACCACAGCGAAACAGCTGAAAAGTTCGATTGAAGGTCAGCTCTCAATCATCATTGATAAATTAAATGAACGAATCAAAGAAGCGAACAAAGACTCAATTGGCGGAAAGCTTAAGCAAGCTTTGATCAACCTAGTTGTCGATGTCGAAGAAGTGAAAAAGGGCGTTCCGGGATATGCCGATGCACTTATCACTGAGATGACGAGCCCTGAAACCGAAAAGAAGGTTAAGCAGCTTGCGACAAAACAAATGCGCTCGTATTTTAAAAAGACCTACGAGAAGCAAAAGACGACTTACCGAGACAGCATCATCGAGCTGTACGGTGCAGGCGATATCGAAACGGCAAAAAGAAATCTAGCTACGACAATTAAAGATAGAACGACTCACATAAGATATCAGATGGCGATTCTGATAATTCTATCGTTTGTCATGGTCGTAATCGTTGCGCTTACAAAAGGGCGCTCAGGATTTGGTTTCGGACTATTGTCATTAAACTTGTTGGTCTTGATGGCTCTCGGCGTTTGCACACCCATGATTGATCTTGAAGCCAAAATTGGAGAGATGAGTTTCTTCCTTCTTGGCCACAAAGTTGCGTTCGAGAATCAGATTCTTTATTTCCAATCAAAAAGTGTTCTCGACGTATTTATGATCATGATCACGCACAAAGATTTTCTGATGAAAGTCGTCGGAGTGCTGATGATCAGCTTTAGTGTTGTTATTCCGGTCATCAAACTTCTGTCGTCGCTTATATATTTCTTCAATGTTTTTGGCGCGCAGAAAAGTAGAGTCATTAACATCTTGGCTTTTAAAACCGGAAAGTGGTCGATGGCCGACGTAATGGTTGTCGCAATTTTTATGGCCTACATCGGCTTCAGTGGAATCGTAAGCAATCAATTTGATAAGATGAAAGCACTCGTACCGACTGAAATCGTCTTTATCACTACCAACGGAACGAACCTGCAACCAGGCTTCTTTGCCTTCTTCGCATATGCGCTCTTGGCGTTGATCGTATCTGGAATGCTAAAAAGCCGGATCGAGCAAGTTTAACGCACTCTTATTTTGTTCAATTTTATATGAACGTGCCGACGACTCAAATTGAGAAGTCGCTCAGTAATACCTGAGTAATAGCCGATAAGTAAGCATGCAGAATATTGCCAGCTCATTGAAATTTTCTCTTAGAGGATCATTGATAGTTTTTCTGTTATTGGCTCTTATTGGCTGTTTGCCAAAAGAAGAAAGCACGGCACCGGCGCAACAAACATCGACACAGCTTCAGCTTCGCATCGATGGGGTTAATTCACTTCTTGGGCTCGATAGCGTATCAACGCTTTCCACGTTGTCCGACACTGATATTCGCATAAGTCTTGTCGAGCCAACCGTAAGTTCGAGCTCGTTCGCGGGCTCGGGCATTACAGCGATGAAAGCTGTATCGAGATATGCGATCAGCCCGCAGCCTCCGGTTCAGCTCAGCTTCAGCACTACAACTGGAGAGATCTCTGGAAGGGTGCCTAATAACTTTGATCAGACGTTCACCATCACAAGTTACTTTGCCGATGGAACTTTAGGAACTGCCACGATTCGAATCACAACAGCGGGAGATCTCAACGAGCTCTCGCTTGGGCCAACGCATTTGTGCGCTTTGGTGAACGCAAGTTTATTTTGTAGCGGCAACAATCGTTTTGGAAAACTTGGTCTGGGAAATAAATTCGAGTCAAACGGAGTTCCTGGCAAGCTTGCGCTTACCAATGTTTCTATGGTGAAGGTTCAGCGCAACCATTCATGCGCAGTTAAACTTGATGGCACAGTTTGGTGTTGGGGTTTAAATAGCAAAGGCCAACTAGGAAATAACGCAACAACGGATTCAGGTACACCTATTGAAGCGACCCAGTTCGGCGGAAACGCAGACGACGTTGCTCTTTCCCAACTAACGACGTGCGCACTGCTAAAAGATCAAACGGTTGCATGTGTTGGCGACGGAAGCGAAGGTCGCCTCGGCAATGGAGCGAATTTGGATTCGCAAGTTGCTGTTGCGGTAAGTGGACTCACGAATGTTGTCCAACTTGTCTCTGGTGATTATCATTTTTGCGCTCGGAAAGCTGATAGCACTCTTTGGTGCTGGGGCATGAACTACTACGGACAGCTCGGCCAAAACAACACAGCTCCATACAATATTCCTGTGCAAATGAAGGATGTTGCTGGCACTGGGAACTTTGCTCAAGTCACTGATGTGCAGGTTGGCGGCTATCACACATGTTTTGTAAACAACGCACAAGCGTACTGTGTCGGACTTAACAGTTACGGACAATTGGGCGATGGATTAACTGGAACGCAAAGCAATTTGCCAAAAGCCGTCTCGGGCCTCACGTCTGGCGTATCAAAAATTGCAGCTGGTGATTATCATAGTTGCGCGATTGTTTCCTCATCGCTTTATTGTTGGGGACGAAACAATGTTGGTCAGCTTGGTGATGGAACGAAGATTAATTCAGCAATACCACTTTTAGTCAGCGGCTTATCTGGTGCGGTCAGTGAAGTTTGGGCAAGCGGCGATGTCAATCCAGCGATTTCTTCTACAACGTGCGCGCGAGATAGCGTAACCGTTAGATGTTGGGGCGCGAATCAGTACGCGCAAATTTCGGGAATAGAAAGTCCGTACTGGGACGCAAACTTAGTCGCGGCCTTACCAACCGCGACAGCAATTTCAATGCAGGCGAGTTCGCTTTGCGCGCTTGCTGCAGGCGAAGTTTATTGTAAAGGCCTTAACGACTACAATCAGCTCAGCACCGGAGTGAGTGCCTTTAGAAATTCATCCATGGTTAAAGTTCCGGGACTAACTTCAGTTACTCAACTAGCGTCGGGTCGATACATGGTTTGTGCCATTAAGTCCGACCAGAGTCTGATGTGCTGGGGTTATGGTGGCAGTGGAAATTTCGGGAACGGCGCTACGGGTTCAAGCGCAACGCCAGTAGCAGCAAATCTTGCTGGGGTTAGTGCAATGGCTATAGGCCGACATTCCGCCTGTGCTCTCAAGAGCGACAGTACAATATGGTGTTTTGGCGGCAACTACTCTGGACAGGTCGGTGACGGCACTTCGACTGACCAAAGTTCACCGGTTCAAGTTCTTAGTAACGCAAAACTAATTTCAATGGGCGATGCCACTGCGTGCGCCGTAAAGAATGACAATACGATTTGGTGCTGGGGCGCAGGTGCATACGGAGCACTTGGAAATAATGCCTCTGCAAATTCATCCATACCAGTGCAAGTCGCGGGACTGCCCGCAGGATCCATTTCTCAACTTGACGTTGCTGCCAACGGGGCTTGTGCAACGGTCAACTCGAAACTCTATTGCTGGGGCAGAGACGCGGCGACTTGGTCTGGCGGGTCAGGCAATTCTACATCAGCAGTAGCACTCATGAGCTCAAGCAATATCTCAAAGATTCGAATGAAAAAATCGTCGTGGGGCGGCTGCGCGCAAACCAGCGGTGATCAGTATTACTGCTTCGGAAATAACTTTGGGAAAAATTTTGAGGATGTGCGACTTGATACGATTAACACGCCAACACTGACTCGAAAAATTCCATCAGGCACTTTAGATGTGGCAATTGGAGACAGCTCTTCGTGTTACCTAACTTCTATCGGACAAGTGTCTTGCTGGGGCTTCGATACTTTTGGGCAAGCCAAAGACGGATCATCAGGCGCATTGACTGGCAAAGTAGTTCCAGGGCCGTTCGACGTGAAATAACTGACGTGAAATAAAAAAACCGAACCCTTCGGCTCGGTTTCTTAAAGTCATATTGTACTGAATATATTAACTGAGAAACTAGTAGCGGCCGCCGCGATCGTTGTCGCGTGGTGCTTGTGGTTTCGCTTCGCTAACGTTGATTGCGCGACCATCTAACTGCGTGCCATTCAACTGAGTGATTGAAGCTTGCGCTTCCGCAGCTGACGACATCTCAACAAAAGCAAAGCCTTTGCTGCGACCGCTATCGCGATCCATGATCACTTTTGCAGTTTCAACAGTTCCACACTGTGAAAACGCGTCAGTCAAAGACTGATCAGTTGCAGAATAGGGAAGATTACCAACGTATAGTTTTTTACTCATAAATACCTCCTAAAGGCGATGAGCGCTGCTTTGGAGGTACTGAACGGAATGAACAATGA
>JANOUF010000089.1:0-1659 GCA_031416685.1 Bdellovibrionales bacterium | reverse complement strand
CATTTGCCACGGATTCGGATCTCACAAAAGAATTTGGCTAAGCACCACTTGCGGAAAGAGCATTTTGAAGAAGGGTTTTCAACTCTAGAGGCAATCGCAATAACGATGGGATTTCTTGAAGGCGACGATGTGAAAGAAAGTCTACTCAAACTCTATCAAGCTAAACTTCACGCAACAATTTTGGGACGAGGAAGTTCATTTCCTCGAATGAATTCCGATTAAATTTCCTTCCGTGTCGTTTATCAAAGACATGAAACCATATTGTCCAATCGGAAACTTGCTTCGGTGGATTTTGCCTCCGACCTCAGCCGCAATTTTCTCTTCGCGAGCACAATCTTCACTTCCAAGATAGACGACAGAATTCACTCCGCTAGGAACTAATTCGCGTTTCCAAACGAGCGAGCCAAAACTTTTCCCATCCACAGTAGTTGAGATACTCCACATCTCAACGTCCCAAGACTTCGTATCCATTTTGCTGAAATGAAAGCCAAACGTTCTTTCATAGAAGAACTTGGCCCGATGCATATCGGCTACGTATATTTCAAACCACCGTAGTGGGCTTTCCGCGCTTACCATTTTTTGAAATTTAACGGTTATTGGTGTCTGGTACAAGATATGCGACAAACTCGTCAATTAACGCGATGTGACCCGCGCGGGTCATAGTGAACTCGCAATGCGCGATTCGCGGGTATCAATCGTAGTTAGAATCTCTTTTAGGTATGCAGCAGTGAAGGGCTTAGTGACGCATCTATTCTCGATTTGTTGCAGCCACTCAGCAATACTCGGGAAAAAAGCGCCACCGCTCATAAATACAATTTTTCGTTCCAACCCATGTTTTTGTTGCTGGATGAGGTAGTACAGATCTTTGCCATTCAGGTCAGGCATCATTACGTCACTCAAAATAATGTCAAAGTCATTTTCGATCACGGCTTTCAGAGCTAAAGTAGGGTGGTTTAGAACCGTAATCTCGAAGTCAGAGGCGAGAGAGCTCGCAATAGCATGAGAGAGCCTCGCATCGTCGTCGACAATCAACAGCCTCTTTTTAGCAGTTGTAGTTTGTACTATGCTTGCACTTGTCTGCTTAGCGGCCTTTAGGTCATGAATCCGCGCATTGGTTCTGGGTAGACAAACAGTAAACCGCGAGCCTTTTCCAAGCTGACTTTCGACTTCAATAGCTCCATTCAACGATGCGACAATCTCCTGAGAAATTGAAAGACCCAGCCCCGTTCCAACGTTTGCTGACTTCAATGTAAAAAATGGTTCAAAAATTTTCTCTAAATTTTGTGACGAAATTCCGGTGCCTGTGTCACACACATCGACCTTCAACTGTTGAGCTTCGCGTCTAATTTGAATGCTAACTAGATTTTCATCGACCTTGCCTTCTACTATTGAATGAGCTGCGTTTACAAGTAGGTTCACGAATACCTGCGTGAGCTGAGTTGAGTCCGCAAGGACAACGTCCGTGCAATCTTCGAGATTTGCCTCGATACGAGTACGATGGCGAAGTTCGTTTCCGGCGAAGGTTAGAGCAGATCTGATCACTTGCGCTAACGATATAGGCGTAAGCTCTTTTTCAGGCGAGTGCGAAAAAGATTTCAAATTTTGGACGATCGCCTTAACACGGTTGAGACCGTCGTAAATATTACTGAGTTGATCATT